>JASHUJ010000113.1 GCA_030040035.1 Thermoplasmata archaeon | reverse complement strand
CGTCTCGGTCGCTCCGGCCGCCGCGCCGGTCCCGCCGTCGGTCGCGCACTCTGTCGCGGTCGAGTACGCGCCGCCGTTGACGGCGGCGAGCCAGGTCCACGCGTAGCTCGGAGTGCCCGTCGAAGGAACGGTCCCCGACACCGTGAGGGCCTGATTGACATCGAGCTTGGTCGCGCTCAGGGTCGGCGTCGCGGGCGTCGCGAGTTGGGAGTTCACCGTCAACGTCGCGGAAGCGGCCGAGGTCGCCGTTTCCGCCGTCGTCGCACTGTCCGTCACTTGGAGCTCGAAGGTGTAGGTGTCGCCCGCCGTGAGGGCGCTCGCGGCGATCGCGCACGTCTCGGTCGCGCCCGCCGCGGCTCCGCTTCCGGCGTCCGTGGCGCAGTGCGTTTCCGTGGCATACGACCCGCCGCTCACGGAGGCGAGCCAGGTCCACGAGTACGTCGCGCTGCCCGAGGTCGGGATCGTCGCCGTGACCGTTTCGGCCTGATTCACGTCCAGCTGGGCGGCGCTGAGCGACGGGGCCGCCGGGGTCCCGAGGGCGGAGCTCACCGCGACGGAGCTGGAGCCGGCGGAGGTGACCTCTTCCGGAGAGGTCGCGCTGTCGCTGACCTCGAGCTCGAAGGCATACGAGTCCCCCGCGGTGAGGCTGTTCGCGGCGATGGCGCAGGTCACCCCCGCGCCGGCGGCCGCGCCGGATCCGCCGTTGACGGCGCAGTTCGAGGTCGTTGCGTAGCCGCCGCCGTTCACGGCGACGAGCCATTGCCAGCCGTACGTGGCCGTGCCGCTCGACGGGATCGTTCCCGTGATCGTGAGCGCTTGGTTCGCGTCGAGCTTCGTCGCGCTGACCGACGGGGCACCGGGCGCCGACAGCGCGCTCGCGACCGCGACGCCCGAGGAGCCCGCCGAGGTCGCCGACTCCGGCGTGGTCGCGCTGTCGGTCACCTTGATCTCGAACGTGTAGGAGTCGCCCGATGTGAGGCCGTTCGCGGCGACCGAGCAGGTCTCGGTCGCACCGGCGGCCGCCCCGCTGCCACTGTCGGTGGCGCATTGGCCGGCCGTCGCGTACGCGCCCCCGTTGACCGCGATCAACCAGGTCCAGGAGTAGGTCGGCGTCCCGGTCGACGGCATCGTCGCCGTGACCGTCAGTGCCTGGTTCACGTCGAGCTTGCTGGCGCTCAACGTGGGGGTCGCGGGAGTGAGGAGAGTCGAGTCCACTGTGAGCGTGGCCGAGGCGGCGGAAGTCACGGTGGCGGGAGTCGTCGCGCTGTCCGTCACTTGGAGCTCGAACGTGTACGTGTCACCGGCGGTCAGGGCACTGGCCGCGATCGCACAGGTCTCGGTCGCCCCCGCCGCCGCGCCCGTCCCACCGTCCGTGGCGCAGTGCGTCTCGGTGGCGTACGCGCCGCCGTCCGCCGAGGCCAGCCAGGTCCAGGAGTAGGAAGCGGTCCCGGTCGTCGGGATGGTCCCCGTCACCGTCTCCGCCTGGTTCACGTCGATCGCGGCCGCGCTCAGCGTGGGGGCGGCGGGGGACGTGAGCCGGCTGTTCACGGTCACCGACGCCGGCGTCGTGGGCTGGGCCGTGGCGCTCCGGCTGTCTTCGACCGTGACGGTCAGCACGCAGTTCGTCGAGGTTCCCGAAGGAGAGTAGCTCAGCGTGGACGTACCCGAATTCGTGAATCCCGGACAGCTCCCCGAGGAGATCGACCAGGTGTACGTGAGCGTTCCCGTGCCGCCGGTCGCCGTCGCGGTGAAGGTGGCGGATTGGCCCTGGTCCATCACTTCCGAAGTGGGAGCCACCGTGACGGACAGCGGGGAGGAGCCTTGGATCGCGACCGCTTCCGCGCCCCAGTGGACGGAGCCCGTCCACGTGGGCTCGGACGTATACGTGCCGGTCGCCGAGGCGGCGTAGTACTCGAGGAACGACGCGGTCGCGTCGCCGTCGTTGATCGTGCCGGCTTCGGTGAACGCCGGAGAAGTGGTGGCCGCGAAGTCGCTCGCGCCGTTCGTGGTCGAAACCACACCGAGGATCGTAGTTGGTGCGACGGTCGGGGTGACGCTCGCGGACGACTCGGTACCCGTGTTCGTCTCGAAGGTCCCGATCGCGGCGATCGGTGCGCTCGTGTCGAAGTTCGAGAACGCGGAGAGGACGGCGGTGGCGGTCGTCGTCGTCGTGTGGGTGCTCGCGTCGGGGTCGACCGTGATCGTGTCGGACCCGGTCGTGCCGTCGACGGCGTAGAAGAGGTACTGGAGGTGCCCGAACCCGTCCCACTCGTGGGTCGACTCGAGGTTCCAGGTCGAGCCGTGGCTGTCCGAGACGTCGGCCGTCGAGAGGTCGGTGTTCGACTGGCCCGAGTCGGTGATCTCGAGCACCAAAAGCTCGTTCGCCGAGGTGGTCGAGATCACGAGCGCTCCCGAGCCACCGGTCCCGCCGAACCAGTTGTTGCCGTCGCAGCCGCCCGTGCAGTCCTCCTGCGGATCGGTGTCGAAGCGGGGCGACGCGACGTCGGGGGAGGCCTCCACCGCGGGGGCCCGCTCGACCGTGACGGTGGACGCCGCCGGGGAATCGACGGTCTCCGGGACGGAGGCGCTGTCGGTCACCTGGAGCTCGAAGTGGTACGTGCCCGGACTCGTGGAGGCGGACGTCGTGAACGAACAGGTCTCCTCGACGCCCCCCGTCGCCGCCGTGCCCCTCGGGACGGCGCACTCGTCCGCGGTCGCCGGAGCGTAGGTCCCAGCCCCATCGGTGCTGACCATCCACTGCCAGGCGTAGGGGGCGGTGCCCGAGAGGGGCACGGTTGCGATGACCGAGGTCGACTCGCCCTGCACCAGGACCGGTTGACCCGGACTGGTCAGGGGGAGGAGGCTCGAGCCGGACGGAGGGGAGACCGGGTTCGGGGCCTGGGCCGCCGCTACGCCGGCAGAGGCCAAGGCGGTCCCGGCGAGGACCAATAGCGCGAGGCCCACCGCCGCGCCGACGCGGCGTCTGCCGAGGAATGCGACTGCCGACATCCGGATCCTAGGGGCGGCCGCGCGTTCGGCAACGAGCAAGCACTGGGATCGATGGCCCTCCGGCCTGAGCCCGGCGGCTCAGTGCTACCAATTCACCCGGCATCTAGTAGCTGGTAATTGCGGGACTTCTACCACATAAATCCGCGGGTGATTTTCCCCGGGACGGCTCCGCCGCCGGGAAAACCTCCGTCGCGCTCGAAGGTTCGATACGTATAAGTATGTATACGTGCGCGGCCTTCGCGCGAGGCTCCGCGGCTCGTCAGCCGAGCGTCCCTGCGCTCAGGGCGCTCTCGACCAGTTTCTTCTCGATGAGGGCGATCCCCACGGAGACCGAGGACTTGCTCCGATCGAGCTTCTTCGCTAGGTCCGTCAGCGTGATCCCGCGCGGGACGGCGAAGTAGCCGGCCGACAGCGCCTCGGTGAGCAATTGGTGCTGAGCGTCGGTCAGCGCCGGAAGGTGGCTCCACAACGGCCGCCGCCGGACCGAAGTGATCTGGACCCCGGCGTCGGCCCCTCGCATGTAGTCGAGGACCGCCTTGAACTCGTTTTGTCGGGCGACGACCTCCCAGGTGACGACGCCGCCTTGCATGCGCAAGGGGAACTGGAGCGGTAGCTTCAGCCGACGGTAGAGCGCGATGATCGGGGGGTTGCGGTACTTGAGACGGTATAGGCACCCGTCGCCCAGTGCCGCCATGCTGTCGACGTGGAGGACGTCCGGGTACGACGCGATTTCCGCCGCCCACTCGCCCGGAGCCCCCCCACTGATCCAGTAGTCCGAGACCGAGATCTCCGTCGTCACGTCGGTCCGATTTAGTGCCTCGATCCGTAGGGTCGGGTGCCGTGCGGTGAACGCCGCGGTCCAGGTCCCCCGTCGCATCTTGAGGCGCATCGTCGCGAGGATCAGGCGGACCGAAGTCGCCTCATCCTCGGCGCGCCGGAGGCGGCGCAACCGTTCTTCGGTCCCGCCCCGACCGGGCCCGGAAGGACGACCCGGGCCGCTCGGCCCGGTCGTGCGTCCATTGCGGCTCTGGCGACGCGCGCCGCGCGGCATGCTCCCGAGCGGTCCGGAGGGGTTTTTCGGCGATATATCCTGCGCCACGTGCCCGGTGCCGTCCGATCCTTGTCGGGGAGCGCTCCGCGCGCGGCCGAGCGGGCTAGAACCCGTTCGGTTTGGCGAAATCGTTCGTACGTCGCCTCATCCTATCGTTCGCGCCTGAATTCCGTTCGAGCACGAATGTCGTCCCGCATCGACCGCCCCTGGCAGATGGTAGACGGAGCCCGATGGCCGATCCTCGGATCGAACGACCCGCACGACGAGGAACTCCCGTCCCAAGGCCCGACGCCGCCGGGCGGCGGACTGTTCGCCCGTCGACTCCCGAACCGACAGATGCCCGCCACGGGAGCGGCGGGCGTCTCGGGACGCGGCCCGGTCCCGTCCGTGCTCGTGCACGGGTCGTCGCGCTCCTTGGTGAACCTGCTCCTCTATGCGGTATCGGAGAACGCGAACCAAGAGTTCCGTTGGCTCGATGTCCGGACGCCGGAAGAGAGCGTCCCCCGGTGGGATCCGGTCCGCCTCGGTTGGATCGACTCGAAGCGCGTTTGGACGATCGATCCCGTTTCGGGCCTCGAGCCGGATCACCTGGGCGCGAACGCCGCGCTCTTCGAGATCGTCCGCTCCGATGAGCCTCCCGAGACCCTCGCCCACATCGCCGAGTTCCTCCGGCTGCCCGCGCTGGTCCAGGAGATCCTCGGCGAGATGCCTCCGACCGGCAACGCCAACCTGCTGGCGGTCTCGAACGTGGATCGGCTCGAGCAGCGGTTCGACGTCTCCGTCCTGGGCCCGGCCCTGTCGGCGTTCGCCTGGGCCCGATGCGCCCTGTTCGTCGGATACACAGGCCCGACCCCTCCCGGAGCTGAGCAATTCACCCAATCGATCCGGATCGAGGGGGACTCCCCGACGCTCTGGCGCGACGCTCGGATCCACTTCGAGCGCGGGGCACCCCTCACCGGGGCCCGGCGGCGGCGCTCGGTGTCCCCGACCGACGTCGCGTTCGTCGACCGGGTCTTTCGCAAGGCTCGCCTCTAGCGACCGTCCTCGCCCTTTCGGGTCGGAACGCCTATCTCTCGCCATCCCCTCGTCGGCCCCGCGTACCGATGGAGGGGACGGCCCCGCGTTCCATAGCGTTCGGCGCCCTCGACGTGGCCGAACCGGTCGATGGCTCCGGGACGAGCACTGCGTCGACTCCGAGTCCCGGAGACCGAGCCAACGGGAGGGGAACTCGATTCCCTCTTCAACCTTCGGAGGTGTCGGAGGATCGGCTCCTCGTCGCCACACTTCGGGTCCAGATCCCGGATCGGATCTGGCTGGGCCCGTTCTCCCGGC
>JASHUJ010000112.1 GCA_030040035.1 Thermoplasmata archaeon | reverse complement strand
CCCCGGCAGGCGCACCTCCACGCCGTCGAGCACGAACCGTCGGTGGCCGGCCTTGCGGAGGCGCTCGAGGACGTCCCGATGCTCGCCCTTCTTCGCCCGGATCACGGGGGCGAGCAGGTCGATCCGCTCTCCCGCCGCCCGCGCGGTCACCGCCTCGACGATGCGGTCGACCGACTGCGGGGCGATCTCCTCGCCGTCGTTCGGGCAGTGCGGGATGCCGATGCGCGCGAAGAGGAGCCGCAGGTAGTCGTAGATCTCCGTGACCGTGCCGACGGTCGAGCGCGGGTTGCGGCTCCCCGCGCGCTGCTCGATCGCGATCGCCGGCGAGAGCCCGTCGATCGCGTCGACGTCGGGCTTGTCCATCTGCCCGAGGAACTGACGGGCGTAGGACGACAGGCTCTCGATGTACCGTCGCTGGCCCTCGGCGTACAGCGTGTCGAACGCGAGCGAGGATTTGCCGGAGCCGCTGACGCCCGTGATGACGATGAACTTCCCGCGCGGCAGATCGAGCGAGACGTTCTTCAGGTTGTGCTGGCGCGCGCCGCGGATCCGGATCGCGTCGGTGGGTACGGCCATCGTTCGACCTACGGAGGGAGCTGCGCGCGGACGGTCTCGGTGAGGCGATCGAGGACGTACGCCTGGACGCGCGCCCCGATCTCGGGGCTCGCGGTCCGGGTGTCCCCGATGACGCTCTCGGGCCACTCGTCGGGGGTCGGGGTACCGGGGACGAACGGGCTGTGGCGGTACTCGACGACCGGCCGCTCCGACCCGACCGTCTCGGGAGCGAGCGCGAGCACGCGCGAGGTCTCGAGCAGGCCCGCGTGGCCGTCCGAGGCCGGCGCCTCCTGGCCGCGGAGCTCGTAGACGAGCTCGTAGTCGCACAGGACCACGATCCGCGCGCCGGGATGGTCGCGCATGACGAGCTCGGCCGCTTCGCGGAGCGCGGCCATGTGGCCCCGCTCGCCGTGCCCCGACAGCACGAGGAATCGGCGGACGCCCCCGCGGGCGAGCTCGCGCAGGACCCCGGCCACGTGGCTACCGAGCTCGGCCATCGTGAGCGAGACCGTCCCCGGGAACCGGCGGGCTCCCGGAGCGGATCCGTACGGGATCGTCGGGGCGACGAGCCCGTCGACCCGCTCGGCCAGGGCGAGCGCGGTGCGCTCCGCCTGGATCTGGTCGGCGGCCAGCGGGAGGTGAGGGCCGTGGGCCTCGAGCGCGCCGATCGGGACGATGACGAGGGGGTTCGCGCGGAGCGCCCGCTCGAAGGAGCGGGAGTCGAGCTCCCCGAGACGACGCGTCGACGTGGGCATCGCCGTTACGACCGGTCGGGCGTATTTAACGCGGGACGAGAGTCCGCGAAACGGCCGAGGGCGCCGGACGCGGGCGCGAGCGTCTTAGCTGCGTGGGGCGTACCGTGGGGTTTTGGCCGGTCCGCTCACGGCGCGTTCTCGGACACGCCGTTCGCCGGCGCGGTCTCGGCCTCGGGCGGCGCGGCGGCCTTTCGTGACTTTCGAGCGCGCGGAGCCTTCTTCCCTCCGGACGAGGCCTCCGGGGCCGGTGAGGTCGCGGCCGTGGGGGAGGGAACCTGCGGAGCGGTCGATCGGGCCCGCGGGCGGGCCTTACCCTTCGGCTTCGCCCGGGCCTTCCCCTTCGCCGGAGCCTCGGCCTTCGCCTTCACGCGCGTCGGGCACTCCGGGTTGATGCACAGCGTCCAGGGCGGGCGGCCGGCCTCGATCGCCGTCACCACCGGGGCGCGGCAGACCGGGCACGGCGGCTGATCCTTCTCGAGCTTGCCGCGCTGGGGCAGCGGGTACGTCACCCGGCACGTCGGATAGCCGGAGCAGCCGACGAACCGCTTGCCCGCGAACGAGTAGCGGATGTGCAGCGGGCTCCCGCAGTTCGGACAGACGCCGATGCGGAATGCCTTGTGATGCTCGGCGCACTCCGGGTTGATGCAGTAGAGCTCGGGACGCTGACCCCGGAACGTGATCTTGAGGCGGGGGACCCGGCACGTCGCGCAGAGGAACTCGGGCGCCGGCTCGACGAACCCCGCTGACGGCAGGGCGTACGTCGCGGTGCAGGAGGCCGGGTTGTTCACGCACTGGACCCAGCGCGCGCCCCGCGGACTGCGCGCAAGCCTGAGCGCCCCTCCGCACTTCGCGCACGGCCCCACGAAGTGCTGGCGATCGAGCGCACCCGTCAGGGTCTCCTTGACGCCGCTCTCGTTCGCGGCGAGGAGCGCGTAGGCGTCCCGCAGCATCTCCCGGGACTCCTCGAGCACGTCCGTCTTCGGCTTCTTCGACTCGGCGACGAGCTCCATGTCCTCCTCGAGCCGGTGGGTCATCTCGGGGCGCGTGATCACCGGGGCGTGGGCCTTGAGGGCCTCCGTCACCGCGATGCCCGTGCTGGTCGGCTCGAGCTGGCGCTGGCTCACGTAGTGGCGGTCGAAGAGCTTCTGGAGCACGTCGTGGCGGGTGCTCTTCGTCCCCAGGCCGAGGCGCTCCATCTCCTGGATGAGCGAGCCCTGGGTGTAGCGGCGGGGGGGTTTCGTGCGGTCCTCGACGAGCTGCACCGAGGCGATGGGGATCGTCTCCCCGATCGCGAGGACCGGCAGCTGCGAGGGGTCCGGCTCGGAGTACGGGTACACGCGGTACCAGCCCGGGTCCACGAGCTCGTGGCCCTTTCCGTCGAACCGCTCGCCGCGGATCTCGACCGCCGCCGTGCGGGCCCGCGAGATCGAATCGGGCGCGACGGTCGCGAAGAAGCGGCGGACGACGAGCTCGTAGATGCGCGCGTGGTCGGGCCGCAGCTTCTTCGGATCGACGACCCCGGTCGGATAGATCGGGGGATGGTCCGTCGTCTCCGTCCGTCCGCGGGTCGCGCGGAACGTCGGCTGCGCGAGGATGTACTCGGCCGCCTCCCGGAACGGGCTCTCCTTGAACCGCTCGACCAGGCCCTTGAGACCGAGCCCCCGGGGATAGACCGTGTTGTCCGTACGGGGATAGCTGATCAGACCCTGCGTGTAGAGATCCTCGGCGATCCGCATCGCGAGGGCCGCTCCGATCCCGAGCCGGGTCGCCTCGGCCACGAAGAGGGTGGTCGAGAACGGGACCGGGGGCCGTCGGCGGGCCTCCTCATCGGTGAACTCCCGGACGACGCCGTCCTTCGCCCCCTCGAGCCGGCGGAAGATCCGCTCGGCCTCCTCCTTCTGCTCCCAGATCCCGTGGGCGTGGTGCAGCGTGAACGCGATGCCGGACTTCTCCGAGGCGGCGACGATCTCCCAGAACGGCGTGGCGGTGAACTCCTTGATCGCCTGGTCGCGCTCGACGAGGAGCGCGAGCGTCGGGGTCTGGACCCGGCCGGCCGAGAGGAAACCGCGCCCCCGCTGCCCCGCCGTGAGCGAGAGGTACCGGGTGAGCAGGGCCCCCCAGACGAGGTCGATCTCCTGGCGGGCCTCGGCCGCCTCCGCGAGCGCGTGATCGAGCGAGACGAGGTGCGCGAAGCTCTCCTCGATCGCGTCGCGCGTCAGCGCGCTGTAGTGGGCGCGCTTCACCTCGAGGCTCGGGTGGACCTTCAGGAGGAGCTCGAGGGCTTCGAGCCCGATCAGCTCCCCCTCGCGATCGAAGTCCGTCGCGATGATCACGCGGTCGAAGCGTCGCACGATCGACTGGAGCGCGGCGACGATCCCGTGCTCGGTCACGAGCTTGAGCGGCGTGGTCTCGAGGAGTTTCGGCAGCGTGGAGAGCGACCACTCCGAGAGCTCCTTTGGGTAGTCGAGCTCGACGATGTGGCCCCGCAGCCCCACCACGGCGTACGGGCCCTCGGACCGGTCGAACTCGAAGACGTTCGTGCCTTCGAGGCGCGAACGCTTCATCCGGCCATCGGACAGGACGATGGCGATCCGGAGCGCGGTGTTGAACTTCTCGGTAACGACGAGGGTGCGGGTCACAGCGCGACAGAAAGGCGGGCGTGGCTAGATAATGGTACGGGGCCGCCGGGGGGATGGGGCGAGCCCGAACGCGGGCGCGCGCGTCCGGCCGGCGGGCGGTGCGCCGGATCCCGGGGCGCGAACGCGCGGGCCGCGCGGTCCCGGCCCGCCATCATGCTTTTTTACCGGGGCGAGGGTCGGGAACTCAGACGCCGCGGTAACTCAGTTTGGGAGAGTGCAAGACTGAAGATCTTGAAGCCGCCGGTTCAAGCCCGGCCCGCGGCATCCCGCTCGCGCCGATCCGAGGTCCGATGACCGAGCGACGCTACACGCGGCTGCGCCGAGGACCGATCCCCCCGGACTCCGGGTCCGCCGAGGTCCCGGAGAACGGCATGTGCCTCTCGACCTTCCTGGTGATCGAGGCGCCGCACCGCCCGGGGTTCGTCCTGCTGGGGAAGGTGAACCCGAAGGCGCCGTGGTTCGAGATCGGCGCGGTCGACCCGAAGCGCCTCGGCGCGATCGGCGAGCGCTGGATGCTCCCCTCGAGCCAGCTCCTCCTATTCGAGTCGCCGGATGCGGCGGCCCGGCGCATCCTCAAGGACCAGCTCGCGACCTCGGAACTCGACCTGTCGGGACCGCAGGTGTTCTCGGACCCGTCGGATCGCCCGGGCGGCGATCCGCACTGGGACTTCCACTTCGTCTATCGCGGGCGCTGGACGTCCGACACGCCGCCCCAGGCAGGGGCGTGGTCCCGCCTCGAGTTCGTCGATATCGCCCAGGTCTCGCGCGCCGACATCGCACGGGCCCAGGGCGACGTGCTCGAGCTCGTCGGACTCCGGCCGAAGGACTAGCCCCGGTCCGTCGCTCCCCGATCGACGAAAACTAGTTGTCGCCCGTCGCTCTGGTCGGCCGTCGGTTGCTCGGGCCCGGTCGACGACCCGGCCACGGCCCTTCAACTCCCGAAGAACGAGTATGCGCGCGAGGTCGCCGGTAATGGGAGGCTGGCCCCGGACGCTCCGAGTTCTTGGATCCACGCTCGGCGCGATGTCGGTGCTCGTCCTCTTGATCGCGAGCGCGACCGCGAGCGCATCCGGCTTCGATCAGTCGTTCTCGCAGTCGCCCACGACGTCGGACCCCAACGTCGGCCTCGTCCAACTCACGACCACGTACGCGAGCGGACCGAACCTCACCTGCTCCTTCGCGGTCGCGGGAACGATCGTGCTCACGAACTCCGAGTACGGCTATGCCGTCTACTTCGGAGGGAACAGTACCACCAACTCGCGAGCGTACGCCGCCTTTAGCGGGAACACGACCCGCGGCATCCTCGTCAGCCCCAACCTCACCCAATTCGGGTTCACCGCGGGTGTGGAGCCGCTCGTGTTCGAACTCTCCGCCGGCGGATCCACCCTGACCTTCGGCGTGGCGACCGCGCTCGTGGGACCGGCGTCCGATTTCAGTGTCCTCGCCGAAGCGCATTTCGCGAACGCCACGAGCGAGCAGTCGAGCTCGCTCGGAGGCGCCTCGCACTCGAGCGCCGGTACGAGCCTGGGCGGCGACTGGCTCGGGTTCCTCGTGGCGGGAGTGATCGGGGCGGTCGTGGTGGCGGCGGCCGTCGTCCTCCTCGGGCGACGGAAGCGCCGGCCTCCGTCGGCCGGCGGCGCCCCCTGATCGGCGACGGCCGGGCCCCCGGCCGGACGGATCCGCGGCTAGCGCGACGGGACGAACCAGACGTCCGTGATCGAGTACTTCGGGTTCGGGTCGAACCGCGCCTCGACCGGCATCCCGACGTAGAGGTCGGACTCGACGGCGTCCTTGAGGCGGACGAGGAGCAGGCTTCCCACGCCGTCGAACTCGACCATCCCGAGGTTGTAGGGGGTCTCCTTGAGGAATGCCTCGCTCCCGAAGTGGCACGTCGTCCAGGAGTGGAGCCGTCCTTTCGGCGGGAGATCGATCCACTCGGTCGGAGCCCCGCACACCATGCAGTGGCTCCGCGGGGTCGCGTAGACGAAGCCGCACTTCGGCTTGCGGCACTTCGATCCGCGGAGGCGTCCCTCCGCGAGGCCGAGGAAGAACGGGGAATCCTCCGCGTAGCTGTGGATGTAGTTGATCGCGTAGGGGAACCGGATGATCAGGCTCTCGACCCCGTCCGCGTCCCGGAAGAGGACCGCGCCCGAGCGCTCGAGCTCGGCCTGGGCGTCGCGGAACTTCGAGAAGACCGCCGGGCGCGCGGTCATCGGAACCCCCGCTCGAGGATCGAGACGGTCACCGCGGAGCCCGTCCCCGCATGGCTGTGGATCGCCCCCCGCTTCGGGTGGTCGAGCTGGAGGGCCGGGTCGCCGAAGTGCTTCGCGACCGTGCCCTGGAGCTGCCAGAACGCAAAGACGGCCTGCATGAGTCCGGTCGCCCCCACCGGGTGGCCGCACGCGATGAGCCCGCCCGAGGGGTTCACCGGGATCGCGCCCGCCCGCGGGACGGGGAAGCCGTAGTCGATGTCCTTCAGGAACGGATCGCCGCGCTCGACGAACGAGTACCCTTCTCCGTACTTGCAGAGCCCGAGGTCCTCGTACGTCTGGATCTCGCTCGACGCGTAGGCGTCGTGGAGCTCGATGAAGTCGAGCTGCGAATTCGGGTTGGTGATGCCGGCCATGCGGTACGCCTCGATCCCGGCGGCCCGCCCGGCCCGGAAGGAGTGGACGCCCGGGTAGCGGAGGTCCGCGTAGTCGCGCGGCCGTTCGTGCGGCATCAGCGGCACCTTGCCGAACGGCCGATCGGCGAGCCGCATCGTGTCGGTGCCCGTGCCGACGCCGATGACCCGGATCGGGCGGTCGGTGAACTCCTTGGCCCGCTCCTCCGTGCACAGGACGACCGTCGCGGCCCCGTCGCTCATCGTGCAGATCTGCTCGCGCGTGAGCGGGTAGCTGATCATCTCCGAGTTCAGCACGTCATCGACCGTGAGCCGCTTCGGGTACTGGGCGTACGGGTTGTGGAGCGCGTTCAGGTGGTTCTTTACCGACACGAGGCTCATGATCCGCGAGCCCTCGGCGATCGCGAGGCGCTGGGCCTCGCGCTCGTCCTTCACGTTCGCGAACCTGCCGAGCCGCAGGTACTCGTAGATGTGGCGGATGACCATCAGCGCGTAGTAGCCCGTGTAGAAGCCCCCGAGCGGGAAGTCGAAGTTCGTGTCGGAGGCGAGGGCGATGAACTCGTTCCCCTTCCACGTGGCCACGCGGCTCATCGTCTCGAACCCGGCGCCGAGGCAGACGTCCATCCGCCCGCTCGCGACCGCCTCGTACGCCGCCTGGAAGCACTCGCCCCCGGTCGCGCCGCCCCACTCGAGCCGGATCGAGCCCTTCGGGTTCATCCCGAGGTAGTCCTGGACCATGCTCGCGGCCTTCAATTGACGGGTGAAGTGGTCGGAGAAGTACGAGATCCGCGTTCCGTCGATCCGGTCCGCGGTCAGGTTGGGGATCCCCTTCAGCGCGTAATCGTAGGCGCGCTTCACCATCAGCCGGAAGTCCATCGACGGATGCGCCTTCGCGAACTTCGTCACGCCGCCCGTGACCATGTAGACCTTCCGGCCCTGCGAACGCGAGACGGGCGCCGGCTTCCGCACCGGGGCGTGGGTTCGGGCCCGGGACTTCTTCGGACGAGCGGGCATGCGAGAACCAACCTCGAGGGCCCAGCAGGGTCCGCCTCTTAAGCCTCGCTCGGCGATCCTGCCGCGAACCGTATAACGCGCGGCTCGCTCCCACTCCGCATGCCGCGCGCGGGCCCACCGGACGACCTTCTGTCGATCCGCGATGTCGCGGACGATCTCCCCGCGCTCCTGCGCCGGGCCGCGCAGCTGAAGGCCGAGCGACGGCGGGGCGTCCCGCGTCCGAGCCTGCGGGGCCGGAACGTCGCGCTCATCTTCGAGAAGCCGTCGACCCGGACCCGCACGTCGTTCGAGGTCGCGGTGCACGATCTGGGCGGACATCCGCTCTACCTCTCCCCCCGGGACCTCCAGCTCGGTCGCGGGGAGACGATCGCCGACACCGCCCGCGTGCTCTCGCGCTACGTGGACGCGATCTGCTACCGGGCGTTCCACCACGCCGACGTCGTCGAGCTCGCGAACTGGGCCTCCGTGCCCGTCATCAATGCCCTCGACGATCTCGAGCATCCGTGCCAGATCGTCGCGGATCTGCTCACGATGCACGAGCGGTGGAAGGGAAGGTTCCGGGGCCGGCGCCTCGCGTGGATCGGGGACGGGAACAACGTGCTCCATTCGCTCCTCCTCGGCGCGGCCGCGGTGGGACTCGACCTCACGGCCGCGATCCCCGATGCGTACCGACCCCGCGCCGAGATCGTCGAGGCGGCCGAAGCGCTGGCCCATGCCTCCGGCGCTCGTCTCGCGTTCACCGAGGACCCGAAGGCGGCCGCCCGCGGGGCGGACGCGCTCTACACCGACGTCTGGGTCTCGATGGGTGACGAGGCGGAGCGGGCCCAGCGCGAGAGGGCGTTCCAGGGCTACCAGGTCAACACGAAGCTGCTCGCGCTCGCGCGGCCGGAAGCGTTCGTGCTGCACGACCTGCCGGCGCACCGCGGGCAGGAGATCACCGACGAGGTGATGGACGGGGCCCGCGCGGCGGTCTGGGACCAGGCGGAGAACCGCCTGCACGCGGCGAAGGCAATCCTGGAGACCGTGCTCCGGGTCGACGAGGCCCCCGGACGCCCGGCCCGTACCGAGCAGCACCGGCGCCCGCGGGCCCGTCTGCGGACGCCCGCCGCACCCCGGGAGCGCCCCCGCAGCCGGCGCGAGCGCTAGCGACCGGCTCCGCTACTCGGGGGCCGGCGCCTCGGGTTCGGCGCGGAGCCGTACCTTGAGCAGGTGCTCGAGCTTGCGCACGAGGCCGTCCGGCGGATGGAGGTCGCCGGACTCGGCCTTCAGGACGACCGACTTCTTCTCGTTGAGCCGCTTGGCCAGCTCCTCGGGGGTCCAGGCGAGCGCCTCCCGGGCCCGGCGGACCCGCTGGCCCCAGTCAGGGGCGAGCTCCAGCTCGCCGATCTCGGTGTAGAGGTCGCGCTCCTCCAGCCGCCGGGGGCCCCCGGCGCTCCGCGTCGCGGCGACCGGGGGACGGCGGTGCGCCGGGGCCGCCGCGACCGGGGGCGCCGCGGGCGGCGGGTCGATCGCCGTGCCGAACTTCGCGCACGCCGGGCAGAGCTGGAGCACCGACCGCTCGATCCGGACCCGGCTCGTCGACTCGACCTCGTTGCCGCACATTTCGCAGAGCATCGTTCGTGCTACCTCGGCGACCGCGCCCGCCGTCGCTCCTCCGTCCTACGGAGTCCTTCCTCATACCGCCGCCGCTCCGAGTCGGAGCCGAGGCGCAGCGGGGGCACGGGGACCGGCCGGCCGTCCGGGCCGACCGCCACCATCGTCACGAACGCCCGGGCGACCCGGCGGGAGGCCCCGGCGGAGACCGGCCGGGCGTCGACCTCGACGGCGACCTCCATCGAGCTGCGGCCGACGTACGTCAGCTCGGCGACGAACTCCACCACGTCGCCGACATGGACCGGCTCGAGGAAATCGACCCGGTCGAACGAGGCGGTGACGCAGGTCGCGCCGGCGTGCCGGCTGGCGGTGATGTAGGCGACCCGGTCCACCTCGGCGAGGATCTGACCGCCGAAGACGTTGCCGGTGAAGTTCGCGTCGCTCGGCACCATCAGCCGCACGACGGAGGCCCGGCTCGCCGCGACGCTCCGTTCGGCCGGCTCGTTCACCCGGATCCCTCGGTGCGGGCGGCTTCAGGCCGCGCCGAGCTCATACGTTCGCGGGCCCGGCCGGAGCCTCCGGCCGCCGGGCGCGCGCCGGCTCTCCTCGAAATTTCCCCAACGCTCTTATAGGGGCACCTTTTGGCCGCGCCCGGAGAACCCACGGGATGGCGCAGAAGCCCCACCTCAACATCGTCTTCATCGGCCACGTCGACCACGGCAAGTCCACGACGGTCGGCCGCCTCCTCCTCGATACCGGTTACATCCGCCAGGAGGAGATCGACAAGTACCGCGCCGAGGCGGAGGCGAAGGGCAAGGCGACGTTCGAGTTCGCCTGGGTGATGGACGAGCTCAAGGAGGAGCGCGAGCGCGGCGTCACCATCGACATCGCCCACCGCCGGTTTGACACGCAAAAGTACTACTTCACCATCATCGACGCCCCCGGCCACCGCGACTTCGTCAAGAACATGATCACGGGGACCAGCCAGGCCGACGCGGCCGTGCTGGTCTGCTCGGCGGCGGAGGGGATCCAGGAGCAGACGCGCGAGCACATCTTCCTGTGCCGGACGCTCGGGGTCACCCAGCTGATCTGCGCGGTCAACAAGATGGACCGCCAGGAGGTCGCCTAC
>JASHUJ010000111.1 GCA_030040035.1 Thermoplasmata archaeon | reverse complement strand
GGACTGCCGCCGGATTCGGGGCTGCTGGTCGCGGAGGTGGTCCCGCGCTCCCCGGCCCATCGGGCCGGACTTCGCGCGGGGGACGTGCTGACGCGCGTGGGCCCGTTCCCGATCCGGCGCGTGCGCGAGCTCATCGAATCCCTCTCGAAATTCCCCGTGGGAGCGGACGTCGAGATCGGCGCCGACCGGCGCGGCCGCGCGTTCGCTGTCTCGGTGCCACTCGAGGAAGCGCCCGAGGCGGTCGCCGCAGGCGGCTAGCGCGCGGCGCCCGCCGGGGCGGCGTCCCAGCGGGTCGAACCCCTTCCACCCCGATCCTGCCGCCGTCTCGGGTGCCGAAGCGCTGGCCCGGACGAACACAAGATCCCGAGATGCGGGCCGGAGGGCCCGCTCCCGAGCGATCGCCCGTCCGGCCCCTTTAAGCGGCGCACCGGCTCTTGCTTCGATATGCTGTCCGATGCGTTCGGTCGGGAGGTCACCGACATCCGGATCAGCGTCACCAAGCGGTGCAACTTCGGCTGCGTCTACTGCCACGACGAGGGGCTGGGCCCGGTCGCGCGCCCGCGGACTCCGCACGGCGAGGAGATGACCCCCGCCGAGATCGATCGTCTCGTCGGCGTCGCGCGCGAATACGGGATCCGCTCCGTGAAATTTACCGGTGGCGAGCCGCTCGTCCGGGACGACCTCGAGGAGATCGTCGGCCGCACCGTCGCCCGCATCTCCGACGTATCGCTCACGACGAACGGTTCGATGCTCGCCGCCCGGGCCGAATCGCTCCGCGATGCGGGTCTCAAGCGCGTCAACGTGTCGGTCGACTCGATCGACCCCGAACGGTTCCAGGCCATCCGCAAGGGAGGTCTCTCGGGTGTCCTCCGAGGGATCCGGGAAGCCTTGCGCGTCGGCTTGAAGCCGGTGAAGCTCAACATGGTCGTCTTCGCCGCGACGGTCGAGGAGATCCCGCGCATGATCGAGTTCGTGGGCGCCACGGACGGGCTCAAGCTGCAGCTCATCCAGTTCATGCCGGAGCTCGTGCAGCATCGGGAGTGGATGACCGACATCGATGCCGTGCGGCGCTGGCTCGAGGACCACGCGAGCCACGTGATCGTGCGGGAGATGCACCACCGGCGGGTCTACCTGTTCCGCGAGGTGGAGGTCGAGCTCGTCGATCCGGTGTACAACTCGGAGTTCTGCTCGAACTGCCACCGGATCCGGGTCACCCACAAGGGAGAGCTCAAGGGGTGCCTCAATCGGACGGACGATCTCGTCCCCACCCGGGGGCTGGATGACGAAGCGCTGCGCGGCGCGTTCCGACGCGTCGTGGCCAACCGCATGCCGTACTACGGGGCGTACGTGACGGACTTTCCGAGCCGCGCCTCGCTCGCCGAGCCGCTCCCGATGGTCGCTCGCACTCGCGCCGCCTGATCGTCCTCCCGGTCGGGGGGCCAGCGAGTCGGTCCACCGGGGAGCGGCTATCGGTGGACTCAAGAGGCGGACGGCCATCGCCAGCGCGGTGGGTTCGGATGACGGTCGATTTTGCGATCCGCAAGGCGCCCGCGTACCGCGTCGCGGGCATCGCGTGGAAGGGCAACTGGAGCGAGGCAAAGATTCGGTCCAACTTCGCGCGCCTGGAGAAGTGGGCGAAGGGGAACCACCTGCGCGCGGGCCGCTGGTTCTTCCGCGAGCCGAACCCGCGGAGCTTCGAGGTTCTGATCGAGGTGCGGGGCGCCGCCCGCTCGGGTGAAGGCATCCGGGTCCGGACATTCCCCGCGTCTCGGGTGGCCACGGTGACGTTCGACCCCGAGGTCGTGTCGCCGCGCGTCATCTACCACGGCATCTACGACTGGCTGCGCTCCCAGCGCAAGGAGAAGACGATCCGCTCGGTCGGGGACTACCGGGAAGTCTACTCCGCGGATCCGTGGCGCAGCGCCCGGGCCTGGGCGCACACGACCATCGAGGTCGTCGTCCGCCCGTAGCCCCGGCGGCCCGGACGCGCCCGGGCGAGAATAGATAACCCCCGCGAGGGTGGGGGCGCGCGAGGGAAGGACGGGCATGGCAGGACCTTCACCGGAGGCGGTCAAGGAGCGGAAGCGGGACGAGAAGGGCGCCGGACGTCTCGCGCTCGGCGCCTGGTTCGGGCTCTTCGCCGGGCTCCTCGCCGTCGCCATCCCGATCCTCGTGCTCGAGATCAGCAAGTACTCGCCCAGCGGCGCGTTCACGCTGGCGTCGGACTCGCTCCTCACCTCGAGCCTCGTCATCGTGATCGGCGGTCTGCTCTTCCTCGTCTCGATGATGTTCTACCGCAGCGCGTTCTCGAAGATGCGCCGGCTCGACCCGATGCTCTGGGCGGCGACCGTCCTCTGCTACGTCGGCTCGATCGGCTTCCTGCTGCTCATCATCTCCGCCGGGGTGCTCGCCGGGCACACGAGCACGCTCGAGTCCTGCGTGAAGGGACCTGCCTCCAGCATCCTGTCCTGCCTCGAGGCCGGGCAGCCGCTCGGCGGATTCACCGCGATCGTCGGCTTCGCCTGCGCGTGGCTCGGGGGCCTCGGCATCGTCGTCGGCCTGATGCTCTCGTCCGGTCACCTCGCGCACGGGACGATCGCGCTCGGCGGGCTCCTCTACCTCATCTTCCTGATCATCGCGCTGATCCCGTTCATCGGGCTGATCGTGGAGTTCCCGGGGATCCGCTACATCCTCCTCCTGCTCCCGATCTTCATCGTCGCGGCGCCGGCGCTCGTCCTGTTGGGGAGCCGGGCCGCGAAGCGCCACCTGGCGGGCCCGCCGCCTTCCGCTCCGGCATGACCGACGCGGCCCCACCGAGCCCGGCGGCGAGCGGTCCCACCGAGACCGCTACGTTCGCGGGCGGCTGCTTCTGGTGCACCGAGGCCGTCTTTTCCGATCTTCAGGGCGTGGTCCGGGTCCTGCCGGGCTATGCGGGCGGCTCGGCACCGAACCCGTCCTACGAGCAGGTGTGCACGGGCGCGACCGGCCACGCCGAAGCGATCGAGGTCGTGTTCGATCCGCGCGTCATCGGCTATCGGGATCTCCTCCGGATCTTCTTCACCACCCACGATCCGACGACCCTCAACCGTCAGGGGAACGACGTGGGCACCCAGTATCGCTCGGCGGTCTTCTACCACGACGCGGGCCAGAAGGCGGCGGCCGAAGAGGTCGTGAAGGAGCTCGGGGACGCCGGGGTCTGGAAGAAGAAGATCGTGACGGAGATCGTCCCGTTCTCGAACTTCTATCCGGCCGAGGAGTACCACCGCAACTACTTCCGGCGCAACCCGGAGAAGGGGTACTGCCAGGTCGTGATCGCGCCGAAGGTCGCGAAGTTCCGCCACCAGTACGCCGATCGCCTGAGGACGGGGTAGCGCGACCTACTCCGGCGGCGAGCGGGGATCGACGGAGATCACGTCGGCGACGATCCGGTGGCGCCCCGGGCGAGCAGCGGAGGCAGACCGCGGAGGTCCCGTACCATCTCGCAGGCTTCGGGGGGATCGCCCCCGTGCCGATTCACCCAGATGGCGCGCACGCCCGCCCCCCGTGCGCCGACGTAGTCCGCTTCCCACGTATCGCCGATGTGGATCGCCTCGGCGGGCGACCGGCCGGCCCGGGCGAGGGCCGTCGCGAAGATGCGAGGATCCGGCTTGTCCGCACCGACTTCCTGGGAATAGGTCACGGTGTGAAAGAAGTCGGCGAGGCCGAGATGACGGAGGACCGCGGGCAGCCGGTCGGTCGCATTCGAGATCACGCCGATTGGATAGCCGGCTCGCACGAGCTCCTCGAGGGTCCCCCGGGTTTCGGGGTAGATCTGGTAGTTCGACGGATCGTCGAAGATCGCTTGGACCGAGGCGATCAACTCCTCCTTTCGCTCGCGGACACCGAGCTGGTCGATCATCCAGCCGTCCCGGAGCTTCCAGAACTCGGCGCTGCGACCGTGGTACGAATAGCTCAGCTCCTGGAACCGTTGGTCCGCCTCCTGATCCGCGGCGCGCAGACGATCGACCGGTAGCTCGATCCCGAGCCCACCCGCGACGCGGACCCAGACCCGCCAGGGCTCGTCGAGGTCCGCCGACGCGTGCGCGAGCGTCCCACCGAAGTCGAAGAAGAGATACGGTCGGGGCACGGGGGCCTCCGAGCCGGGGGACGTCTAAAGCCCGTCGACTCCCGAGCCGGGCCCCTTCCGTCCGGCGTCAGATCGCGAGCAGCGCGAAGTACGCGGCGAAGGCCACGAGTATCAACCCAGAGATCACCGTCACCGCGCGTTCGGCCCCCGGGAAGCGCCGGACGCCCGCGTGCATCGCGTACGGGAACGCCACGATCCAGATCGCGATCGCGCCAAAGAGACCCGCGAGCAGCACGATCCCCCCGAGGTAAGCGAACGCGACCCCGGCGGTGAGCCACCAGAGGATCTGGAACGGGTTCGCGAGGCCGACGGCGAGAGCGCTGGTGTACGTCCGGATCTCGGCCGTCTCGACCGGTCGACCCACCGGACGTTGGACGAGGACCCGGTAGGCGAGGACGACCATCACGCCCGCGCCGATCGCGTAGATGAAGCGCACCACGCTGGCGAGATCGATCTCGCTCTGGAAGAGGTAGACCGCGCTGCCGAGCACGAGGTCGGCGCTCATCGCCCCGAGGCCGGTCCAGAACCCGCGCCGGAACGACCCGACCGAGCGGGCGGCCATCAGGGCGTTCATCGGGCCGGGCGGGACCGTGAGCGAGAACCCGAGCGCGAGGCCGAACGCGATCTCGTACACGCCCGACATCGCGCCGGAACCCCCGAGCCCCGGGGCGGGATACGCTCTCTCCCGTGGTTACCGGAGCGTCCGGGCCTCGACCGTGATCGTACGATCCGGCGGCGGGGGGCGCCAGCGCAGGGCGAGGACCCCGCCCAGCACGGCGAGGATGAACCCGACGAAGAAACCGCCGAGCGCGAACGGGATGCTCCCGATCGCGAAGACGATGGCGAGGACGCCCCACACCGAGTGCGGCGTGGGCAACGCGACCATCAGGAATCCGTCCAGGATCGTCAGCCCCCCGAGGAGCAGCCCGATGAGCCACAGCGAGCTGAACGACCCGAAGAACGCGGAGAGGATGCTGCCGATCACCGCGATGACCGCGCCCCCGACGAGGATGAACAGCCCTCCGAGCATGGTCAGTACCCCGGCGGCGACGGGTCGCGCCATCCTCTCCCTCGGCCGCGGGCGAGGGAGGTCCGACTCTTAAGGTGCCGACCCGCGACCGCGCCCCCGGCCCGGCGCGAAAGGTTGAAACCGTCTCTGGGAACTGAAACATCGTGGCATCCGACGGGGAGACGATCGTGGCCGGCGCGGCGCTCCCGCCTGCGGCCCGGGGTCCGAAACGTCCCATCCGGATCTGGCTGTGGCCCGTCGTCGCGGTGGTCGTCGGCATCGCAGTCGTAGGCGCGCTCTTCGCGACGGGGGTCTACCCGAGCCACGCGGGCAACTCGACGGCCTCGACCCCGTCGTTCTCGGCCGCCTCCGCCACCGGTCGTACCGCGGCCGAGTCGGTGAGCGGCGGGCCGTGGTCGCTCGTCGCGGCGACGGCGGTCAACAGCGCCGCCGGCCTCTCGTTCGACCTGTCCTCGTTCTCGACCGCGAACTGTTCGCTCACCCCGGCGAGCCTGGGCGCCCTCGCCACGTCGCTGCACGTGCCGACCGACGCGAGCTTCTCGTCGGGCACCTCGCCGTGGTGGGCGCTCCTCTACGTCGGTCGCGCGAGCACCGAACTCCTGATCGTCCTCGTCGTCAATGGGACCGCCGATCCGCTCGCGGTCGGCCAGGGGACCTGCGTGGAGACCCTGCTCGGGCTCTCGACCATCCCGGGGGCCGTCATCGACAGTCCGCCCATCGCGTCGTCGGGCTGGTCGAACGGCGGATCGGTGTTCGCGTCGACGTTCCACGCGGACCACCCGACGGAGTCGCTGAATCTCCTGCTCGGTCTGTACGGCGGGGGGTCGATTCCGGGTCTGAACCTGAGCACGCCCTCGCTCGGGGCCAGTTACCTGTACGAGCTCAGCCCCTGCGGCCTGGGGTCCAGCGAGAACCCCTCCGGCACGCAGCCCTATTTCTTCGCCGTGCTGAACGCCACGTACGGGACCGTCACCCTGACGCACGCGAGCTCGCTGACCTGCACGAACCTGACCGGGCTTCACCTCGGTCTCGGGGGCACGGAGCCGGGAACCGGCGGACGGAGCGCCCCGCTCGGGCTTCCCTCGATCGCCCCGGTCGCGCGAACGGTTGATTAGCCCGTCCACGCTCCCCACGTCCGCACCTAGCCGTGTTCGGACGAATCCTGGTCGCGTTCGACGGCTCCCCGCCGGCCCGTCGTGCGCTGCACGCCGCGATCGAAGTGGCCGGTCGCTTCCACGCGGCCGTCACGATCGCGTTCGTGCGACGCGCCGGAGCGGGACCGACCGATACCGTGCTCGAGAGCCTCGTGCCGCTCGCCGACGAGGGCAAGGCCCTCGGTACGGTCGTGGAGGAGACGCGGGCACAGGCCCTCGCGCAGGGCGCGAGCAGCGTCGAGTCGATCGTGCTCGAGGGCGACGTGGTCGAGAGTCTGCTCGGGGCGATCGAACGGATCCGTCCGGACCTGGTCGTCGTGGGCTCGCGCGGGTTGAGCCGTGGCCAGCGGATCTTCCAGGTCAGCGTCTCCTCCGACCTCGTCAATCGAGCCCCGTGCCCGGTGCTGGTCGTCCGCGGCGGCCGCGGCCACCCCGCGCGGACCCCCGGCGCGGAGGCGGCGCCGACCGCCCGGAAGACCCCGTAGGGACCGTCGCGGGCGCTCGCGCGGCTCGAATCGCCTCCCGCGGAACCAGCTAATACCCGAGGCCAGCTCCTAGGAGAGCGTGCGCGACGGGATGGCCATCTATCTCTCCGGGCTCCTCCTGATCACGACGGGCATCGAGCTGACGCTCGCGCTCTTCCTCGCGACCCAGGGCAAGGTCGCGACGCCGTCGGCGAGCTTCTGGATGATCTATCTCCTCGTCGATATCGGCATGTTCTGCGGCGGCGGCGTCCTCGTGGCCCGGGGCCTCGGTCGACTGCGCTCGGGCGAAGGGGCCCCGCCGCCCGGGCCGGTCTCGGGGACTCCGGTCGACCACTGAGCCCGGACGCGCCGGCGGCGGGCGGGATCTGCCGGGATCAGTCGGTCCCGCGCTCCGCGGTCGTCGACGGCGCCGCCGCCTCTTCGCTTGGCTCGGTCCCCCCGTAGACCTTCCACTCCGCGACGCGGCCGTCCGTGATCACGGCGCGCCAGGCCGCGGGCACGGGGCCCCGGCGGCCCCGATCCGGGCCCCGGGACGTCCCGCTCGTCGATCCGAAGAGCGCGACGACGGTCCCGCTGGCCATGTGCTCCCGGATCGCGATGCGGTATTCCGGGTAGGCTTCGAAGTACGCCGTCCACGCCGCGCAGGCCCGCTCGCGACCCCGCGTCTCGACCCCGTGCGGATCGATGTAGCGAAAGTCGGGGGCCATCAGTGAAGTCAGCGTCGTGAGGTCGTGACGGTTGATCTCGTTCACGAACCGGATCGCGATGTGCTCCGACTCGATCTCCGACACGGTCGGCTCCCGGAAGCTCCCGGCCCTTCGGTGCGGACGGAGGGGGCGAGGACGTCCGTGGATAAACGATGCGCGCCACGTTCGGCGTCGGTCCGGACCCCCTCGGTCGCTCGGGGCGCCGGGATCTGGGTCAGTGGCCGGGGCCGGACCCGGCGGCCGCCCCCCGAACCCCGCGCTTCCGCAAGGCGAGGAAGCGGCGGGTCGCCGCCTCCTCCCGTCGGAGGATGCGGCCGAGCTCGGCCACGGGATCCGCATGCTGGTCGACCCGGAGATCGACCCACCGGTCGCTCCAGGCCGCGTCGAACCAGCGCTCGCGGTGGACGACGATCAGGGCGGCCGACTCCATCCCCCGGCGGTCGCCACCGGCGCGCGCACCGGCGACGAGCCCGGCGTAGAGCCGGCGGGCGAGGGAGCCCTTGGCCCGCTCGAACGCCCGGGCCATCGCCGGCACGACCCGCTCGTTCGCGAGGATGTTGCCCTGGCACGAGTATCCGTCCCCTAGGAGGTGGCCGGCCCAGTCGCGGCACTTCGATCCGGTCCAAGCGGCCGAACGCCCCCGGGCGTCGACCACCCCGAGCTGCCGGTGCTCCCGCCTCGGATCCGGGCGGGTCAGCCGGGCGACGACCTCCTCCGCGGACCGACCGCGCGTGAGCTCCTCGAGGCCCCGCGGCCCGTAGTGGTAGTTCGACTCGGCCTGCGTGGCGACGGCCCCGACTTGCCAGCGGGCCCAGGGGACGACCGCCCCGACCGAGGTCGGCTTGGTCGCGACGATCACGCCCCAGAACTTCCGTTCGGCGTCGCACGCCACCAGGGAGAAGGTCCCGGGGTCCGCTCGCCCGTACACGGCGGCCGACGGGACGGGCGGCCTAAGAGGTTTGGCGCGCCCCGGTCACGCCTTCGGCGTGAAGACGAGCGAGATCGAATTGACGCAGTGACGCGTGTTGCGGGGGGTGAACCGCTCGCCCTCGAACACGTGTCCGAGGTGGGCGCCACAGCGCGCGCACTCGATCTCGGTGCGCTCGCCGTCCGGGTCGGGCAGTCGGCGCACCGCGCCGGGCACCTCCTGGTCGAAGCTCGGCCATCCGCACCGGGCGTCGAACTTGTCCTCGGAGCGGTAGAGCACCGCCCCGCACCGCTTGCACGCGTACGTTCCGGCGCGGGAGTTGGTCTCGTACTCCCCCGAGAACGGGGCCTCCGTGCCCTTGTGCACGATGACCCGCTCTTCCGCGCGGGTGAGCTTCCGCCATTCCGGTTGCTGGACCTGTTCGGCCATCGCACGAAGCATCCGGCCGGATTAGAAGGGGTTGGCGGTCGGTCGCTGGCCCGAGCCTCCGGCGCGTCCGACCGGCGAGCCTATCCGCGCCCGGGACTCTGGCGCGACCCAGGGTCCCGACCGCCGGACCAGTTAGGCCGGTGCGACGAGGGCCCCGTACGGAGGAGATCGATGAACCGACTCGAAGTCCGGCCGGGCTCGAAGGTTCGGCTCGCGAAGGTCGACCCCGCCGACACGTCGGCGTTCGGCGGAACGAAGCGTTCGGCCCGCAAGGAGTCCGAGCGGCTGGTCCGGGAGCTCGACCACCTGCAGGAGCTGCTCTACGCCTGCCACGCGGACCCCGTCCTCGTGGTCCTACAGGCCCTCGACACTGGCGGCAAGGACGGCACGATCCGGCACGTCTTCCAAGGCGTCAATCCCCAGGGCGTCCGGGTAACGCGCTTCCGGGTTCCCACCCCGGTCGAGCTCGACCACGATTTCCTCTGGCGGGTCCACATCGACACCCCGGCCAAGGGCGAGATCGTGATCTTCAACCGCAGCCACTACGAGGACGTCCTGGCGGCCCGCGTCGACCACCTCGTGCCGCCGCGGATCTGGCGGCGGCGGTACCGGTCGATCAACGAGTTCGAGCGGACCCTGGTCGAGTCCGGGACGACCGTCCTGAAGTTCTTCTTCCACATCAGCCGGGATGAGCAGCGACGGCGGCTCCAGGAGCGGCTCGACGACCCGACGAAGCACTGGAAGTTCAGCCCGGCCGACCTCGCGGAGCGCGGACGCTGGCCGCTCTACATCCCGGCGATCGAGGAGATGCTCGATCGCACGAGCACCCCGTGGGCCCCGTGGTACCTCGTGCCGGCCGACAAGAAGTGGTTCCGCAACTGGGCCGTCTCCCGGATCCTGGTCGACGCGTTGAAACGGCGCAAGCTCGCGTGGCCGCCGTTGCCCGCCGACGCGAAGAACGCGCAGATCCCGTGACCCCGGCCGGAGTCCCGACGTCGGACCCGTCTCGCGCGCGGCGGAGCTCCCGTTGACGGGACCCGGTGCGACGTTGCCGACGCGCCCGGCAAGCCGCTGGCCGGGCCGGCGCGTCGCGTTCGCGCTCGCGGTGACCGCGTTCGGCGCCGGGATCCCGACGCCGCTGTACGCGACCTACGAACATCAGTTCCACTTCACGTCGGTAGTCCTGGCGGCCGTCTTCGCGGCCTACACGGCCGGGGTGCTGGTGACGATGCTCTTCGTCGCCCCGCTCTCCGACGCGATCGGCCGCAAGCCGGTGCTGTTCGTCGGGATGGGGCTCACGGCCGCGAGCGGCGTCGCGTTCATCCTGGCGAACGGGGTCCTCTCGCTCGCGCTCGCCCGGGCGATCTCCGGCCTCGCGGTGGGGGCGACGACGGCCACGGCCACGGCGTCGATGACGGGTCTCGATCCCCGCGGCGATCAGCACCACGTCGCGCGGGTCTCGGTCGCCGCGAACTTCGGGGGAGTCGCGTCCGGGGTCCTCGTGAGCGGGTTCCTCGTCGAGTACGCGCCCGCCCCGACCGTCCTCGTCTTCCTGGTCCTGATCGCCGCCAGTCTCATCGGGATCG
>JASHUJ010000110.1 GCA_030040035.1 Thermoplasmata archaeon | reverse complement strand
TCCACGTCCCGTCGCAGTTCCTCGAGATCCAGGAACTGGCGGTAGAACGCGATGGAGCGCTCGAGGTTCGTGACCCTCAATCCGAAGTCGCCGAGCCAGGCATCGGCCATGACCCCGCTAGCCGGAGGCGAGGAAAGAATCTTCTCCGCTCCATCGGGCGTCCGAGGGAGGGCCCTATATCCGAAGCCGTCTAGGCCTCGAGGAGAAGGTCGACCGTGGCGTCCGTCGAGTCGCTCCTCGTCGACGTGGTGTTCCTGATCGCCGTCCCCGCGAGCGCGGGCTATCTACTGAGCCGCTGGTCGGGCGACGCGGCGAAGCGGCACGGATGGTCGCCGATCGGCGTACGCAGCCTGCGGGTCGTGATCACCATCGCGTGGGTCGCCCTCGTCATCGCCGGGACGGCGGCGACGCTCGGGTCGTTCAGCTTCCTGTCTGCGCTCACGGTCTCGGCGGTCGCAGGGATCGCGGTCACCCTGGCCCTTCAGACGACGCTGCAGAACATGATCGCCGGTTTCATCCTCATCCGCCGCCGTTTCCTCCACCTCGGCGACTCCATCCAGTTCAGCGGAGTCAAGGGGACGGTCGTAGGACTCGGGATCGTGGAAGTGGTCCTCCGAACCGAGGCCGGCGAGCTCGCCATGGTGAGCAACGCGAACCTGCTCTCGGGCCCGATGATCAATTTCACGGCGGGCCAGCGACTGGCCGGCGAGTACTAGACGCCCGGCTCGCGATCGCCCCGGCGTTTCGGGGGCGCGTCTCGTCCGGGCGGGAGTATTCAGAAGAATCCCTTACGGAGATTGATGCCGTACTCGGTGTAGCCCTTGAGGCAACAGGCCATCTGCATCCAGCCCCGGCAGTTGGAGTAGGAGCTCGCGAGGCCCTCCGGGGTCTCCCGCCAACCCGACTCGGAGATGCTGACCATCGTTTCCGACGGTCCCAGCGGCTCGAACCGGATGCGAACTCGGGTAGTGTAGTCCCCGTCGGAGGCGCGCCACTCGAGCTCGATCAAGCGCTCCGGTTCGACCTTCGTCACCCGAACGGGGAACGCCACGGCTTGTCCGCCGTACTTGGGCGGGGCATCCGCGAACGCCCAGGTCACCGTGGCGCCCTCGTTCAACGGGCCGCTCGCGCCACCGGTGGTGAAGTACTGGCTCAATTTGCCGGGATTGTAGACGGCCTCCCAGACGTCCGCGATCGGCCGCAGGATCTTGGCGTTCACTTCGAACTTCAGCTCCATGGCGTGGACCCTCGAACCTCCCAGCCACCGGGAGAATATATATGTTACTGAATTATAACATGTAGAGGTCGTGACGATGCGCGAGACCGACCGGGAGGAGCGCGTGTTCAAGGCCCTCGCCGACTCGTCGCGCCGGCGCATCCTCGACCGGCTCAAGGATCACGCTCTGACGACCGGACAGATCTGCGCCGAGCTACCCGAGCTCGATCGTTGCACCGTCATGCAGCACCTGGGGGTGCTCGAGCGGGCCGGTCTGGTGCTCGTCCGACGCGAGGGGCGCTTCCGATGGAACGCGCTCGACTCGACGCCGATCCAGCGGATCTTCGACCGCTGGATCAGTCGGTACGCCCGTCCGTCCGTCGCGCTCCTCGCGCGACTGCAGGCCGACCTAGAGCGACCCGGCCCCTCGGAGCCCCCGGCCGGCGAAGTGGAAGCGGCCCGGTCCCGACGCTCGAGCGTGGGGTTGGTCGGCTGAACCGAGGAGAGCTCCGCCGCTCACTTCGGGGCCCACGGCGGCGGGGGCTGGCTGATCGAGAAGAGATTCCCGTCCGGATCTCGGAAGGTCGCCGCGACCCCCCACGGGTACTCCTTCGGGGGCTGCGGGAACTCGACCCCGCGCGCGCTTAGCTCCTCGTACGCTCGCCGCGTGTCGGGCACGCGCAGGACGATCGGAGGGGAGGTCGCGGGGGCCCAGTTCTTGGACCAGGCCCGCTGCGCGGGGTCTACGGCCGAGCCGACCTCCCAGAGCGCGAGCTCGAGGTCCTGACCCTTCGGTCCGACGCTCACCCACCGGTATCCCCCCGGCAGGCTGACGTCCGTCTTCTTCTCGAATCCGACCTTCTCGGCGTAGAACTCGAGCGCCTTCGCTTGATTGCTGACGACGAGGGTGATCTGGGAAATCTTGCCTTCCATGAACTTCGCTCCTTGCGGGTCGGGGTAACCCGACCGTCACCCGGAGGCCGCGGAAAGATAAACGCCGCCCCTCGCGACTCCGAGCGCGCCGGATCGGGACCGCTGTCGTCCGGGGCGCCGCGTGGGCGTCCTCGTTAGGCGGGGCCCGCGAGCCCGGGGAGGTACAGGGCGCTCTCGAGCAGCTTGAGTTCGATGCGGGCCAAGGCTTCGGACACCGACGACTTGCTCCGGTTCACGGCGCGCGCCAGGTCGACCAGCGTGATTCTCCGTGGCACGGAGAAGTAGCCTTCTGCGATCGCCCGCTTCAGGAGCGCGGTCTGCGCTCGCGTGAGCCGCGGAAGATGGGACCGCAGGGGAGCTCGCCGGGTCCACGTCAACCGGAGGTGGGGATCGATCGATTGTGCGAACCGAACGATCCGCTGGAACTCGGGGGCGCGGGCGACCACCTCCCATTCGATCGCCCCGCCCTGGACCCGCATGGGGAACGGGAGAGGGACCTCGAGCTGCCGGTAGAGTTCGATCACCGGGGGACCGACGAATCGGACCCGATAGAGAGAGCCCGGACCGACCTCGGCGAGGCAATCGACGTGGGAGACGTCCGAGTATCGAGCGATCTCGCGGCGCCAGATGCCGGCCGGTCGACCCCCGATCCAGATATCGGCGACGACATGGCTCCGGCCGATCTCGCTCCGTCCCAGAACCTCGAGTCCGACGCTCGGGTGCCGCCGGGAGAACGGGCCCAGCCAGATCCGATCCGGGATCTGGACCCGAAGTGTGGCGACGAGGAGCCGATCCTCCGACACCTCCGAAGATTGAGGAGGGAATCGAGTTCCCCTCCCGTTGGCTCGGTCTCCGGGACTCGGAGTCGACGCCGTGGTCGTCCCGGAGCCATCGACCGGTTCGGCCACATCGACGGTGCCGAACGCTATGGATAGCGGGGCCGTCCCCTCCATCGGTACGCGGGGCCGACGAGGGGATGGCGAGAGATAGGCGTTCCGACCCGAAAGGGCGAGGAC
>JASHUJ010000109.1 GCA_030040035.1 Thermoplasmata archaeon | reverse complement strand
CTCGCAGGGGACCGATGGAACCTCGCGATCTCGACCGGCGCGGAGACCGAGATGGCCGATCTGCTACTCGAGCGTGAGGGGCTGCGATACTGGTTCGAGGACGTCCTCGGCTCGGGGACGGGGACGAAGCGCGAGCACCTCGCCGAGTACCGCCGGCGCTTTCCCGAGGTTCCGATCTTCCTCGTCGGCGACTCGCGCTTCGACATGGAGGCCGCCCGCTCGGTCGACGGCGTGGTCCCGCTCGGCCGGGCCTCCCGGCTCGAGGGTTGGACGCTCACTCCCCGCGACTTGCGTCGCTGGGGCGCCGAGTGGGCGAGCTACTCACTCACCCGACTCCCCGAGACGCTCGAACGACTCACGCGAGTCCCCGCGGCCCGTTCGAAACGAACGTCCGGTCGGCGCGGAGGGCGGGAGGGCCGGGACCGAGACTCTCAAGGAGCGGGGGAGGGCCCCGCGCCTCTTTGAACCCGGGTCGAGGGATCCACAGTCCCCCAGGATAAACCAAGCTACCCCATCCCGGCCACGTGCGTTGAACCGCGCCCCTCGCTGAAAAGGTTTCGGGTACCGGCCTACTTCTCTCGTCAAGGAATCCGCTCCGCTGGGGACGTCCCACCGGCCGGGGGAAAAGTGCGAGCTCGGCGGACCTCAGGGAACGCCCGGGCGGTCGGGCGGCCCGCCGTCGAGTCGGGACGGTTCGGCCGACCTGAGGTACTGTTGTCGGGTCCGCGCCTCGTCGTGCGCGACGTACAGGAAGAACGCACCGAACCCCACGCAGATCCCGGCGGCCAACCAGGCGTCGAAGTACTCGAGCCCGGCGCCGGCCGAGTAGAGCCCATAGCCGAACAGGACGCCCAGCGCGATCGTCAATACGCCGCCGACTCGGAACGTCGTCTCGCGCAGCATCTCCGCCGTCGCCCGTCGGTACGGGCCGGGGACCACTTAGCCGTTGACGCGGGCGCGGCCGAGGCCGGGACGTCCCCCGACGGCCGAGGTTATCTGGGCGCGGCGTGGTGGCCGAGCGTGGCGCTCGTTCCCCTCGAGTCGGTCGACCGGTCGGCGTTGCGGTGGCTGCGCACGTCCGAGAATCCGATGGCGTTCGACCTCGCGTCGGGAGATGCCCGGGTCGCCGGCCTCCGCTGGGCCCGTCACGGTGGTTCGCTCGCGACCGCCGAGGTATCGACCGGGACCTGGACACTCAAGCGCGGCGGGTTCCTGAACCCTCGACTGACCGTCCGCGTCGCGGGGACCGACACGGAGGTCGCGCGTCTCTCCGCCCATCTGAGCTCCCACCGGGTCGAGGTTCGGGGGGGCCACTCGTACGCCCTCCACCGCGCGGGTCTCCTCGTCCCGGCTTGGAAAGTGTCCACGGAGGGGGGCGCCGAGATCCTTCACATCGAGCCGGTCCGCGAGGGTCGGAAGCTCGAAGGCGGTGCCGTCTTGGTGTCGTCGACCGGCGTCGCGGATCCGGACCTCCTGCTGCTCGCCGTCGTGAGCTGGTACTTCATCGTCCTCGCCTGGTTCGAGGACGAGGCCCTCGTGCCGCTGGAAGGGAGGTGACCCGCCGCGCGTCGGCGGGGCTTCCGGTTTCTAACTCGGCCGGGGAACGGCCTTGGCGCGCAGCTCGGCGAAGCAGGAGGAGCACACGACGTGCAACGCCGGCCACCCCTCGGCGGGCACGTCCGTGACGCGCGTGACCCGCTTCTGGCAGTTGTCGCAGTAGATCTCTCCGTCCTTCAGCATGCGTGGGGCCCGCTCCTCGGCACCGAACTGCTCGCCGGCGAAACGGGTCCCCTACTTGAGAGCGACCGGGGCGGGAAAGCCGAGAGCGGTGAGCAATCGGGGGATCATGACATCGTACCGGGGACCGCTGTCCCAGTGGACGCCGTCGAACTCTTCGAAATCGACCCGGTCCCCCCCGCGGGCGGCCTCGGCCGCGAAGATCCGGGCCCCGAGGTCGAGCCCATACTCGTCCCGAAGTCCGCCGTCGACGTAGACGTAGGCGAGCTTGCGCAGAGCGGCCCGGTATGGGTTTGTCCCGATCATCCGGACCGGATCGCACTCGAGCCACCGGGACCAGATCTCCGGCCGCAATTGCCCGCTCTCGAGGTCGAACGGGAGGTCGAAGCGGCCCGGATCGTCCGGGATCGGGCTGTAGCTCGAGGCATAGGCCATGATCTCGAGGGCCTGGATCTGGGTGTTCCTCGGGCTGAAATCGCTGACCGGGCCCCCGAGCAAGCGGCGCAGCAGCTCCTCGGGTCCCCCGGCCCGGCGGATCGCTCGAAACGCCGGGGGGAAGTCCGGCAAGTAGCAGTACTCGAAGAACGCATCGCCCGCGTTCGAGCCGGCCGCCCGCAACTGGTCCGGGTGCCGCAAGGCGAGATGGAGCGCGCCGTACCCCCCGCTCGAGGTTCCCAGGACGGCCGTAGGTCCCGTCCGGTAGTGTTCCCGGACGAACGGGAGCACCTCGTCGATCACGTAGTCCTCGTAGCGTCCGGTCGCCGTCGAATTTCGGTACTGGCTCCCCCCGAGCGTCGTAACGCAATCGGGCGACGCGATGACGGCCTCGGCGGCGGTCCCGTGCGCGATCAGGCGATCGAGCCGGCCGACGATGGAGTTGGAGAGAAACCGGGGCCGCTGGAAGTGGAGCCAACCCGAGCCGGTATATCCCGAGAGGAGCAGCAAGAGCGGTCGCCCCTCCGTCGTCCCGGAGGGCGGTACGTAGACCGGAAGTTCACGTTCGACCGGATCGTTCCACGGGTTGCCGTCGAGCACTTGGCTCCGGAACCGATGTCGGTCAATCCGGCCCTTCAACGGCGCCGGGAATACGGTATCGCTCCGCGCTTCGATCGGTACTTTCCACGACACGGGCTACGTCCCGAGACCCGCATCGGGAGCCAGTACATGGCCGCGACGGTCGCCCGCGCGGCGCAGGCGCGAACGTCCCTCAACGATATCTCGGCGCGAGCCTCCTCGGGCTCGTGCCATGCCGGCCCGCTCCGACGCGACCCCTCGCGCGCTCGAGACCCTCGCACCGGCGGAGCTCGAGGGGAACCGCCTCGCCCGGAAGGGTACCTGGGTGGTCGCCTTCGTCGCGGACTGGTGTCCCTTTTGCCGAGAGTTCCTCCCCGAATTCTCGGGTATGGCCGGACGAGGTTTCGAGCTCGCCCGGGCCGACGTCACCTCGTACGACAGCGCCCTCTGGGACGACTACCGGATCGACGTCGTTCCGACGGTCGTGGTGTTCCGCGACGGGAACGCGATCTTCCGCGTCGACGGGCGTCTCGGCGAGGGGCTGGACGAGAACGATCTGTCGAAGATCGTGCGGGCGGCTAGCTCTCCTCCGTGAGCGGCGGGCAAGCTGATAGGCTCGGACGAGGTCCTCCCAGCGTGAGTCCGCCGGTCGCCCCGTCGCCCGATGCGAAGCCGGTCGCGCTCATCACCGGGGGAGGGACGGGCCTGGGCCGGGCGATCGGAGTCGCCCTGGCCGAGGCGGGATACAACCTCGCGATCGCGAGCCGATCGACCGAGCACCTCGCGGGCGGCGGTTCGGTACTTCGGGCTCGGGGCGCGAGCGTTCTCGAGGTTCCCACCGATGTCCGACGGCCGGAGGACGTCGATCGGCTGATGCGTCGGGTTCAGGACGAGTACGGCCGTCTGGACGTCCTCGTGAACAACGCCGCGGGCAACTTCGTGGCACCCGCGGAGAAGATCTCGCCCAACGGCTGGCGGGCGGTGGTGGGGATCGTGCTCGACGGCACGTTCTTCTGCTCCCGGGCCGCGCTGCCGCTCCTCCGCGAGTCCCCGGCCCCGTCGATCGTCAACATCGTCGCCGCGTACGCCTGGGGCGCCGGGCCGGGCACCGCTCACTCGGCCGCCGCGAAGGCGGGGGTGCTCGCGCTCACGCGTACGCTCGCGGTCGAGTGGGCTCGGTTCGGGATCCGGGTCAACGCGGTGTCGCCCGGACCGGTCCGCACGGAGGGTACCGACCGGCAGCTGTGGACCAGCGAGGCGATCGTCGACGAGGTCGCGCACGGCGTACCCCTCGGGCGGTTCGGGACGCCCGAGGAGGTCGCGGAGAGCGTCCGGTTCCTGGTGAGCCCACGGGCGAGCTACATCACCGGCCAGGTGCTCGCCGTCGACGGGGGCCAGTGGCTCGGGTCCGGTCTCATGCATCTCCTCCCGGAAGACGAAACGGACCGGCCGAAGCGGTCCGAGTGATCGTTCGCTGACGCTACGCCTTGGGCGCGGTGAGCCGGGTCACCATACTCGTCAAGTTCTCGACCGTGAGGGGCTCCTCGTCGAGCTGGAGCGGCACCGTCACGTTCAACATGACGACCGGCGCCGCATCGTCCGCGACGAAATCGTGCACCACCCCCGGCGGGATGTAGAACGCGTCGCCGGCATCGAGGACACGACTCCCATCCCCGAGTCGGCATCGGCCGCGGCCGCTCAGAACGACCCCGAGCTCCGCGACCGGATGCGCATGGGGCGCGAACCGGGTGCCCGGGTTCATCCGGTACATCACCAGGGCCGTGCCGTTCGCCTCGACCATGCATCGCAGTCGAACGTCGGCGGAGATCTCGATCCACGGAGAGGGGGGTACTTCTTCGATCGTCACACCGGGCCGGACCCGGAGCACGGACTCGCTTCCGAGATAAATATCCCTCGCGCTTCAGACGGTCGGAACGACGCGCTCGACCAAGAACGACAGGAGCACGGCGACGTACCGGTCGGGCACCGTCACGTGGGGGGCATGCCCCGCGTCGGGGATCGACTGCTCGGTGCCGTTCCGGAGCGCGGAGGTGAGCCGTTGGGCGATGCGTTGGACCCACTCGGGGCTCTCGGCCCCCGTCGTGACCAGGACCGGGATCCAGAGGTCGTGAACCGCGGCGAGGTCGGGGATCACCGCTTCCGGGTCCGCGTACTCCTCCGACCAGTTGCCGACGTACTCGATGGCGGCCCGCCGAACCTCCGGTCGCGCCCGCTCCCAGGCGCCGGGTCGAACCGAGAACAGGTCGACCACCTCCCGCGCCGCGTCCTCACGCTTCCCCGCCCGCACCTGAGCGCGAACGCGTTCGATCTGTTGGATCCCCGCGCGCGCCTCGACGCCCAGGTCGGGATCGTCGGTGAGGAGTCCTAGGAGGGGGGGTTCGTGAAGGCTCAAGCTCCGCACCAGCTCCGGTCGGTCGCTGGCGACCCGGAGCGCCACGGCGCCGGCGTAGGAGTGGGCCACGAGATGCGCCGGGTAGAACTCGGTCGCGACGAGCAAGCTCGCGAGATCGTCCGCGTCGTCGCGGACGGCCCGGTCGCGGGGCGGGCCCGTGCTCGACCCGTAGCCGCGACGGTCGTAGCTGAGGACCTGAAGGCTGGCCGAGAGCGACGGAGCGACGAGGCCCCACGATCGAGCGTCGGCGAGCGAGCCGTGGATGAGGACGACCGGATCCCCCGTCTCCCCTCGAAGCTCGTACGCCAATTGGAGGCGGTCGGTACGGTGGATCGTCATGAGGGGCGGCCGGCCGCACTGCGGGGCGCGCCGGTACCGGCGTCGGGAGTCGGGGCGAGGACATAGGTTGCGCGCCGCGATCCCGAGCCGCGCCCGAACTCCTTTCTATCTCGGGTCCCTGCACGACCAGGGTCGTCATGCCGCACTATGTCATCCTCGGGAGCTGGACCGAAGAAGGAATACGAACCGTGAAGGACGGGCCGCAGCGGCAGGAGGCGTTCCGCAAGGCGGTCGAGAGCGCCGGCGGCAAGGTCGTCGTGTCGATGCACACGATGGGGATCTACGACATCGTAGCGGTCGTCGAACTTCCGTCCGACGAGGCCGCGAACCTACTCGCGTTGCGGAACGGACAACAGGGCTTCGTCCGGACGACGACCCTCAAGGGGTGGAGCGACGCCGAGTTCGTTCAGTTGGTCCAGAAACTCTAGGGACCGGGAGCACGACGCGCACGGCGGGCCGCGATCCATGAGCCATCTCTTCCAGCGTCCGCTCTGCGACATGGGCGCCGCGTACGACTACGCCTTTCGTCCGCTGCTGGGCGGCGCGGATGAGTCCGCGGGGGGCCCGTGCGACGACCGACCGCATCCCGTCGAGCTGTTCGCGGCCAACTCGGACCCGCGCGGAACCGAGGCCGTGTGGCGAAAGTTCGGGCTCTGTCCGGATCACGAGTCCCAGCTGGCCGGCTACGATGCCCGGCTCGTCAGCCAAGGTCGTCCCTCGCGGTTCCGGACGCCCCGGCCTGCGGCCCCGGCGGCTCTCGGGAGCCACTCAAGATAATAGGACGGTCGGCGCTGGCCGCCCCGATGGCGACCTCGGCCTCGCTCGAGTCCCCGGCCTCCCGGTTCAAGCTCAATCAGGGGGTCGAGATCCCGGTCCTTGGATTGGGCGTATTCCAATCCCCTCCGGGGAAACCGACGCGGCAGGCGGTGACCTGGGCCCTCGAGGCGGGCTACCGGCACATCGATACCGCCGCGATGTACGGCAACGAGGCGGACGTCGGGCAGGCCGTGCGGGCGTCGGACGTGCCGCGGGAGGAGGTCTTTGTGACCACCAAGCTCTGGCACACGGAGCACGGCTTCGAGCGTGCCCAGAAGGCGGCGCACCACAGTCTGAAGGAATTGGGAACGAAGTACATCGATCTCTATCTCATCCATTGGCCCCGAGCGAACTCGCCGGCGGACCGACTCGGCTCGTGGAGGGCCTTCGAAAAGCTCCAGCGCGAAGGAGTTTGCCGGGCCATCGGTGTGAGCAACTACACCGTCCGCCACCTGGAGGAGCTGGCCGCGCACTCCCAAGTCGTTCCGGCCGTCGATCAGGTCGAGTTCCACCCGTTCGTCTTCGATCCCGAGCTCCTCGGCTATTGCGACCGGCACGGGATCCGACTGGAGGCGTGGTCCCCGCTCACTCGCGGCCGCCGCCTGGAGGAGCCGACCCTGACCGAGATCGCCACGGCCCATGGGAAGACCCCTGCCCAGGTGCTCATTCGGTGGGGACTCGAGCATGGGATCATCGAGATCCCGAAATCGATCCACCGGGAGCGTATCCTCGAGAACGCCCAGGTGTTCGACTTCCAGCTCTCGCCCCCCGAGGTCGCCCGCCTGGATGGGCTGCGCGATGATCACCGCGTCGGAATGTGGAACCCCGCCGAGATCCCCTGATCCGGTAGGGTACGGCGGGGAGCGCAGCGCTCGGAACCCGCTGGCCCGCTCACTTGTACGTAGAGAGATGGGTCTTGCCCTCGTCGTCCGTGATGGTGATGCACTCGCCCTCGCACTCGAACAGGCAGGCCTCGCAAACGATGCAGTCCGGCCCGTGGACCACGATCGACTTCTCCCCCCGAAACTGAAACTTGGCCGCCACCGCCGGGTCGTCGACGACGCTCGGGAATTCGTCGCGCGGCTTGAGCTCGAACACGTTGACGGGGCAGACATCACGGCAGTGCGCGCAGCCCGTGCATTTCTCGATCTCGACGATGACCTCGACCATGGGCGTGCCCGACGCGTACCCAGTTCCTCCGGTAATTTATTACCTCCCCGCCCGGGGCTCTCCCCCTCCCCCGCACGGAGTTCGAGGCGGCGCCCCTCGGAGAGCAGACCGATCCGAAATGAGAACGGGGCTGGGCAAAGCGAACTAAGCTCGCCGCGGTGACTCCGTCCGATGGGAACCCGACGGGGCGGTCCGGCCAGCGATCCTACCGCCCGCCGACGCGCCCGACCGTCGGCGGCGGGCCCGAGGGCTCCACGACGCCCGGCGAGGTCCGTCGAGGGCTGGCGAACTTGGGCGGCGCGGCTCTCGAGTCCCAGCCCGGCGGTGGCACGGCGCGCGGCGGTCCGACTCGTCGCGCTGAAGGATCCGCGAACTCGCCCCGCTCTCGAGGGCGCCTTGACGAGCCGCGACCCGGGCGTTCGGCTCGCCGCTGCCTCCGCCCTCGGGGCCATCGCCGATCCGAGGAGCCGGACTCGGCTCGAGGACGGGCTCGGGGACGTGGACTGGCGCGTGCGCGCCCAGATGGCCTACGCCCTGTCCCGCTTGCGGGACCCCGGATCGGTCCCGAAGCTCTCCGAAGCCCTCGGCCGGGATCCGAGCGCGCTGGTCCGGAACGCCGCGGCGCTGGCTCTCGGACGGATCGGCCACCCCGCCGCGACGGCCACGCTGGAGCGCGCCCTCGACGATACTTCCGATCGCGTGCGGCGCGAAGCGATCGTCGCCCTGGAGCGATGCCAGGATCCCCGGGCCGCGGAGAAGGTCCGACGGTTTCTGCACGATCCCGCCCGACGGGTCCGCATCGTCGCGGCCATGGTGGTCGGCCTCCGACGAGATCGGGCGGCGGTCCCGGGCCTCCTCGCCTTCCTCGCTCGGGCTGGACAATGGGAAAAGCCAGCGGCGCTCGTCGCGCTCGGCCGCATCGCAAGTCCCGAGAGCCGCGAGGCGATCGCCCGGCAAGCGGACGACCCCGTTCGCTGGGTTCGGGTCTCGGCCCTCCATGCGCTCGCTGAAATGCGGGCGCCGCAGGCTCGGGCGGTGGCCCGCGCGAGGCTCCGCGATCCGGCCTGGTCCGTTCGCGGCGCCGCCGCCTTGGCGCTGGGCGCCGTCGGAACGATCGACGACGCCCCGGCGATCGCCGCCCTCGGGCGCGACCCCAGTGCGTGGGTCCGGCGGGGGGTCGTCTACGCTCTCGCGCAGCTCCGAGCCCGATCCCAGTCGTCCCTGGTCCGGCACGCTCTCGACGACCCGGACGCCGAGGTTCGGCTCGCCGCCATCTGGGCCGCCGGGCGCTTGGGCGATCGGGAGGTGCTGCCCGAGCTGACCCGCCGACTCGGGATGACGCGGCCAAGTCCCCCGGGTCGGCGGACCGCGTTCGCCGCCGGTGAGGGAGCGGTCCGGCTCGTGTCCGACGCCGACGCTCGGATGTTTGACGCCCTCGTCGAGGCCGTGGGGGTCCTCGCTCGGGATGACCGTGCCGCACGCGGGGCGCTCGCGCGCGCGCAACGGCGCCTCGGACCCGCCGACCTCGATCGCCCGGCGCGGCTCCCGAGCCCCCTCGGCCCGGGAGAAGGCACTCGAACCCTGCGGGATCTGTTCCGCGAGGCCGAACGCAAAGGTTAGGCCTGACCTCGGTTATCGCCCCGCCCGGAGTGGGACGAACTTGACCGACGATCTCCGCTCGATCGCTGCGCAGCTGACCCGCGAGTTGGAACTCGAGATGCCTCCCGTACAGATCACGTATCTCGAAGCGCCCCCGCCCGGAGTCTCCGAGCACCCCGGAGGCGTTCCGTCCGTGTGCACGTACTTCGCCTACGGGACGCGGGCGCCGTTCTACGCGGGCCTGCCGAAGCACGAGGATTGCGAGATCGGGGCATTCGTGATGGGCATCCCGCCGCAGGGTGCGACCGGGGCGCGCCTCATGTCGACGCTCGGGAGCATGCAGAAGGAGGGCTACCTGAACCCGGGCGAGGAAGCGAAGGTCCCGCACAACCCGACTCCCCCGAAGTACGTCGCGTACGGCCCGCTCGGATCGTTCTCGTTCGATCCGACTGGCGTGTTGATGTTCACGAGTCCCCGGGGCGCGATGCTCGCGGCCGAGGCCGCGGGGTCGGCGCCCGATACCTGGTCGATCCCGATGAACGGCCGGCCGATGTGCGCGATCATGCC
>JASHUJ010000108.1 GCA_030040035.1 Thermoplasmata archaeon | reverse complement strand
GACTCCCGTCCGCCCAGATACGGCCGGAGGACCGCGGGGACCTCGATCGAGCCGTCGGGCCGGAGGTACTGCTCGATGAGCACCGCCAGCGCCCGCGACGTCGCGACCGCCGTGGCGTTCAGCGTGTGCGGCACGCTCTTGCCGGGTTTTCCGGCCTTGCCCATGCGGATCCCGAGCCGACGCGCCTGGTAATCGGTGCAGTTCGAGCAGCTCACGACCTCGCGGTACGCTTGCTGGCGCGGGAACCACGCCTCGATGTCGTACTTCTTGGCGGCGACCGTCCCGACGTCGCCGGTGCAGACGTTCACGACGCGGTAGGGGACCTGGAGGCGGCGGAAGACCTCCTCGGAGTTCGCGCGCAGCTCCTCGTGGATGCGCGGCGAGTCCTCGGGCCGGGCGTAGACGAACTGCTCGACCTTGTAGAACTGGTGGACGCGGAAGATCCCCTTCTGATCGATCCCGTGGCCCCCGATCTCCTTGCGGAAGTTGTAGCTCAAGCCCGCGAATTTGATCGGCAGCCGGTCCCCGTCGAGGATCTCGCCCTGGAAGAGGGCGGCCAGCGGGTGTTCGGAGGTGGCGATCAGGTAGAGATCCTCGCCCTCGATCTTGTACATCACGTTCTCGAAATCGGCGAGGTCGGTGACCCCCTCGTACGGCGCGCGCCGCAGCATGAACGGGGGAACGACCGGGGTGAATCCCCGTTCGATCAGGAGATCGAGCGCCATCCGCTGCAGCGCTTGCTCGAGGAGCACCATCGGACCCTCAAGGTAGTAGAACCCGGCCCCGCTCGCCGCGTGGGCACGCTCGAACTGCACCATCCCGAGCCGCTCGAGCACCTCGCCGTGGGACGGCAGGCCCTCGCGCGGGGGCGCGGGTTCACCCCAGGTCGCGACGACGACGTTCTCCGTGTCGTCCTTGCCGTACGGGACCGAGGCATCGAGCAGGTTCGGGATCCGGCGCAGGACCGCGTCCCGACGACCTCGGAGCTCCGCTTCGCGAGCTTCGAGAATCCGCAGCCGCTCGGGGATCTCGCGCGCCTGGGCTTCGAGAGCCGGGTCGGGCCGTCCGTCGGCCCGCGCCTTCCCGATGCTCTGGCTGAGCTGGTTCCGCTGGCGCCGAAGCTCGTCCGCCTCCTTCAGGCTCTCGCGCCAGGCGGTGTCGAGCGCCCGGGCATCGGAGAAGTAGGTGAGATACTCCGGGTTCCGGCGGCGGCGGAGGTTCTCCTCCACGCGCTCCGGCTCCCGACGAACGAGCTCGATGTCAATCACGGCGGCGCCAGCGCCGGCCCTGCCAAGAACCTTTGTGTGGGACCCCCGCCAGCGCTTTTATCGACGGGGTCCGTGCCGCGACCCCGGACGGAGCAACGATGCCCACCGCACCTCACGAATACGGCCTTTTGATCGACGGGAAATGGGAGACGCCCGACGGAGCGACGCGATTCGAGACGCTGAACCCGTCGACCGGCGAAGCCGTGGGCTCGTTCGTGCAGGGCTCGGCCCGCGACGCCGATCGGGCGATCGGTTCCGCCCATCGTTCGTTCCGGGCCTGGCGCGAGACGCCCGCCCCGAAGCGCGGGGAGATCCTGCTCGAGGTCGCCCGGTTGATGAAACGGTCGAAGGAAGAGCTCGGGCGCACGGTCACTCGCGAGATGGGCAAGGTGATCGCCGAGGGGCTCGGCGAGGTGCAGGAGTCGATCGACTTCATCGAGTACATGGCGGGCGAGGGTCGGCGGCTCTTCGGCGAGACCGTGCCGAGCGAACTCCGCTCGAAGTTCTGTCTCACCGTCCGCCAACCGAAGGGCGTCGTCGTCTGCATCAGTCCCTGGAACTTCCCGACGTCGATCCCGAACTGGAAGATCGCGGCGGCCCTGATCACGGGCAACACCGTGGTCTTCAAACCGGCCTCCGCGACCGCGAAGTGCGGCGCCGAGGTCGTCAAGCTGTACGAGGAGGGCGGGGTGCCGCCGGGCGTCCTCAACTTCGTTACCGGGTCGGGAGGGGTGGTCGGGAATGCGCTCATCGAGGACCCACGGGTCCGCACGGTCTCGTTCACCGGCGGGGTCGACACGGGTCGCGAGGTCTACGTGCGAGGGGCCCGGGGCCTCAAGATGGTCCACCTCGAGCTCGGGGGGAAGAACCCGGTGATCCTCATGGAGGACGCCGACCTCTCGCTCGCGCTCGAGGGCGTGCTGTTCGGCGCGTTCGGGACCGCGGGCCAGCGCTGCACGGCGACGAGCCGTCTCATCGTCCACACGAAGGTCCACGACGAGTTCGTGGGGCGGCTCACCGACCGACTGCGTCGGTTCCCGGTCGGGGACCCGCTCGATCCGGCGACGGCGATGGGGCCGGTCGCTTCCGCGGACCAAGAGCGGAAGGTCCTCGACTACATCGCGATCGGCGAGAAGGACTCCACCCTCCAGTTCGGGGGCCACAAGCTCACGGGCGGCGCGTACGACCGAGGACACTTCATCGAACCGACCGTCTTCGAGACCCACCACGGATCGCGGATCTCGAAGGAGGAGATCTTCGGACCGGTGCTCTCCGTGATCCGGGTCGCGGACTACGCGGAGGCGGTCCGGGTCGCGAACGATGTCGAATACGGTCTCTCCTCCGCGATCTACACGCGCGATGTGAACCGGGCGTTCCGGGCCATCGACGACCTCGAGGCCGGCATCACCTACATCAATGCCCCCACCATCGGCGCCGAGGTCCAGTTGCCGTTCGGCGGGGTCAAGAACACCGGCAACGGCGGTCGGGAGGCCGGAAGCGTCGCGATCGAGGAGTTCACCGAGATCAAGAGCGTGTTCGTCGATTTCTCCTCCAAGCTCCAGCGGGCCCAGATCGACAGCGAGACCGCGGAATGAGCGGCTTCCGCGGCTCGGATGAGTCGCTGGACCGCGAGATCGCCCAGCTCGAGCGGATCGGCCGGCTCCGCCTTCGCCGCGCCGCGGAGGACCTGCGCGGGCTCGAGCGCGAGCTCCGCGAGCTCAAGCGCGAGCGGATCCGGCGGCGCGCCGAGGGTTCGTCGGAG
>JASHUJ010000107.1 GCA_030040035.1 Thermoplasmata archaeon | reverse complement strand
GCCCGCCGCCCGAGATCGAGATCGCCGCCTCGCCGATCCCGAACGCATAGAGCATGTTGAACTGGCCGGGTCGGAACGGCGGGATACGACGGGTCGCGTGAGGCCGCAGGGTCAGCGAGACGATGTCCGGCGTCTCCGTCGACACCGCGCGCACGTCGTACGGGATCGGCGCGAGCGGGTGGTCTTCGGACGGCCCCCGAGCCGCTGCGGCGACCGCGCTAGCGACCATAGATATCCAGTAGCTGCAGGCGAGTGTTCTCGAGCCGCTCGGCGAGGACGGGTACGAAACGGTTCAGGAACTCGAACCCCCAGTCGGGATGCGCGTGGAGCTCCCGGCGCACGACGCCGCCGTCGAGGGCCAGCAGTCGGGTCGGCTTCAGCGCCCGGACGTTGAACCGCCAGCGGTGGGGCGGCACGAGCCACGACCATCCGACCACCTCGCCGGGACCAACGGTCTGCACGGTGATCGGCGGGCGGTCCGCCGCGTCGAGCTCGAGCGCGACCTTTCCGTCGGCCACGAGGAAGAACACGTCCGCCTCCGCCCCCTCCCGGGCGATCGTCTCGTCCGCCGCGCATCTCCGTTCGCGCGCGTCGTGCGCGACCGCGCGGACGAACTCCTTCGGGAGCCCGTGGAAGAACGGGTGGTCCGCGAGCTCGTGCTCGAGCTTCGCGCTCGGCCCGTCGCTCACGGAGCCACTCCCTTCGCCGCGGGCGCCGGCGACCGACGGATCGCCGCCACCTCCTCCGTGAGATCGATCCCGACCGGGCACCAGGTGATGCACCGACCGCAGCCGACGCAGCCGGACGAACCGAACTGGTCGTGCCAGGTGCCGAGCTTGTGGGTCATCCACTGCCGGTACCGGGACCGCCCCGACGCTCGGACGCTCTTTCCGTGGAGCTCGGAGAACGCGAGGTTGAAGCACGAGTCCCAGCGACGCCAGCGCTCGACGCGCGTGGCATCGAGGTCGGGTACTTCCTCGGTGGTGCTGCAGAAGCAGGTCGGGCAGACCATCGTGCAATTGGTGCAGGACAGGCAGCGCTTCGCCACGTCGTCCCACCGCGGGTGCTCCAAGTTATCGCGAAGGAGCTCGCGGATCCCGGCGGTGTCCATCGTCCGACCCATCGATCGGGCCGTGCGTTCGACGAGCTGCTCGGCGGCGGTGACGTCCTCGCGCGACGCCGCGCGCAGGGGCACGCCCGCGAGCACCTCGGCGCCGCGAGAGGTGCCGGCCTCGATGACGAACTCGTGCCGACCCCTTTCGAGGAGCTCGGTCAGCCCGAGGTCGAACCCCTCGTGCGCAGCGGGTCCGGTCCCCATGGACACACAGAAGCACGTGGCGGCCGCCTGACCGCACTGGACGGCGATGAGGAGCACGTTCCGCCGCCGACCCGCGTAGCCGGGGTCGACGACGGGTCCCCCGGTGAAGACCCGGTCCTGGATCCGGATCGCCGCCAGTTCGCAGGCCCGAACGCCGAGGTAGGCAGTCGGCCGATCATCGATCGGCTCGGCGCTCACCCGGAACGAGGACCCGTCGCGGTCCGCCGTGAACAATCGCTCCCGGGGCGGGAAGAGATACTTCTTCCAGCTGTGCGGTCCGACGTTGTAGCCGAAGAGCGCGGCGTCCGGACGCCGTTCGAGCCGGTACGTGCCGCCCTCCTGCCGGTCGGTCCAGCCGATCGGCAGGTCGGTCTCGGACCGGATCGGTCCGTAGACGATGGCGCCGTCCCGGACGGTCGGCCCGACGATCTGGTAGCCGCCTCGCTGCAGCGCGTCGAGGAAGGTCGCAAAATCGGACCGGGCGAGAATCGATCGACTCCCGACTTCGACCATCGACGTTCACCTCGTGGGGGTATCGCGCCTCAGGAATGAGCCCCGGTTATTTCATTCGACGTACGTCAGCCAGGCGGCGTGGCGGGGCGCACGGCCCCGGATTGCGTCGTCGTAGAGGGACTGGAGCCGCTGGACGATCGGGAACTTGCCCGATCCGATCGGTCGCCCGTCGACCTCCCGTATCGGGGTGATGCCGGCCGCGGTGCCGGTGTAGAACAGCTCGTCGGCCGTGAAGAGCTCCTCCCGGGTGAATCCCGTGCGCTGGTACTCGATCCCGTCCTCGACCGTCAGCTGCACGACGCTATCCCGGGTGACGCCCCGCAGGATCCCCGAGCTCGCCGGCGGGGTGCTCAGAACGCCGTTCCGGACCCGAAAGATGTTCTCCCCGGGCCCCTCGGAGACGATGCCCGCGCTGTTGAGGAGGATCGCCTCGTCATAACCCGCGGCCTTCGCCTCGAGCTTTGCGAGGATCCCGTTCGCGTAGTTCGCGGCGCACTTCGCCTGCGGCGGGAGGGAACGGGAGTCGATGCGCGTCCAGCTCGAGACCGTCGCGCGGACGCCGTGCTGAGTGCCCGCTTCGCCGAGGTACGCGCCCCACGGCCACATCCCGATCGCCACCTGGACGCGGCTGGTGCTCGGGTCGAGCCCCATCTCCCCGTACGCGGTGAACGCGATCGGCCGGATGTACGCCTCAGGGGCGCCGTTCGCCCGCGCGAGCTCGAGGACGGCCCGCACGAGGTCGTCGACCCCGTACGGCAGGCGCATCTCGTAGATCTTCGCGCTGTCCCGGAACCGCTCGATGTGCTCCCGGAGTCGGAAGACCGCCGTTCCCCGCTCCGCCCGGTGGCATCGGATCCCCTCGAAGATCGCGAAGCCGTAGTGGAGACCGTGCGACAGCACGTGGATCTTCGCATCGTCCCACGGCACGAGCCGCCCGTCGAGCCAGATCTTGGACGTCGGAACGATCGCCGGCATCGGTAGGCTCCACCGTCCGACGCGAATTAAGTCCGGAGTCAACCCGACTTGACCACCGCGTTATGCGGGTCCGCTCCCCCTCGAAGATCGAGACGATGCTCGAGATCCGGTTCCACGGCCGGGGCGGCCAAGGAGCGGTGATCGCCTCGGAGCTGCTCGCCCAGGCGGCCTTCCTCGACGGGAAGTGGCCGCAGAGCTTCCCGTTCTTCGGCGTGGAGCGGCGGGGCGCCCCGGTCACGGCGTACGCCCGGGTCGCCGCCGAGCCGATCCGGGTCCGGACGGAGATCACCGAGCCCGACGTGGTCGTCGTGCTCGATCCCGGTCTCCTCGCCGCGACGCCCGTCACGGACGGTCTCAAGTCCGGTGGTCTCCTGCTCGTGAACACCCGGCGCCCCGTCGAGGAGCTCGTCGCGCCGTCGGGTGTCCGCCGGGCAGCCGTGGATGCGACCCGCATCGCCCTCGGCCAGTCGCTCGGCTCCACGACGATGCCGATCGTGAACACCGCGATGCTGGGCGCGCTCGCGCGATCGGTTGGCGTGGTCTCGCTGG
>JASHUJ010000106.1 GCA_030040035.1 Thermoplasmata archaeon | reverse complement strand
GCTGCGCCATCAGGTCGAGCAGGACCATGTCCTCCGCCCCGAAGCTGCAGGCGAAGACGGCCCGGTCGCCGAACACCGTTTGCGCCCAGCGGAGCTGGTCGAAGGCGTTCCTCGGGATTTCCCCTAGGTCGCAGGCGAAGGCCACCACACCCCGGTCTAGCGTTCGCGACGAATTTATACGAAGCAATAGGGGAGTTTTGTTCCCGTGCCGCGCAAAATCCGCGCGGACATCACGTCGGGAGCACGCAAGAACTGGTGAAGATCGGGCGGGAGAGGCCCCGCGCCTTGCCACGCCGAGCGGGCGCTGTCCCCGAGGAACGAGCCGGCCTGGTCGACCTGGGGCGCTCGGCGGCCCGTCCGCCCCATCGAGAGGGGCGAAGTCGGTGTAGGAAGTGTAACCAACAATCCCGACAGTAAGTTGACAAGGCTATATATACGAGCCCGGGTTTAGCCGACCGCAGAAGCTATGAACGCTAATTCATCCGCCCCCTCGGTCCGCCGCCCTCGCTCCGCTTCCGTAAAGTCGCCTGCGCGCGCGGTCCACGAAGCTTCGGCCCCGGCCGCCGCGTCGCCTCCACCGTCGGACGCCTGCCCGAACTGCGGTTCGAGCCACTTGATCCGCGACGAGATCCGCGGCGAAGTCGTCTGCGCCGACTGCGGCCTCGTGGTCGACCAGAGCGCCCTCGTCAGCGACCGCGGACAGCGGGGCTCGAAGGAGGACACGGGTCGCGAGGCGCGGGGCTGGGGCCCGGTGATCTCGCCCCTCATGCCGGACAAGGGCCTGTTCAGCGAGATCGGCGTGCCGACGCGCGATTTCCAGGGCAATTCCCTCTCGCGCAACACCTCGCTGAAGTTCTACCACCTCCGCAAGCTCAACCACCGCCTGCGCGCCGCGCGGACCCACCAGCGCAACCTCGTCGTGGCGCTCGGTGAGCTCAACCGCCTCGCGGGCGTGCTCGGGCTCTCGCGCGAAGTGAAGGAGTCGGCGACCTACATCTACCGCCGGGCCCTCGAGCACAAGGCGACGCGCGGGAAGAAGATCGTGGCGCTCGTCGCTGCGAGCGTCTACGCCGCCTGCCGTCAATGCCACGTGCCGCGGACGATGAAGGAGATCATCGCGCACTCGAAGGCGACGAAGATCGAGGTCGGTCGCGCGTACACCCTGCTCGCGCGCGAGCTCAAGCTCGGGTTGAAGCCGGTCGAGCCCCGGGATTACCTCGTGCGGTTCACGCAGGACCTCAACCTGTCGAAGGAGGTCCGCCAGAAGGTGCTCTCGCTGCTCGAGCAGGTCGAACAGGTCTACTCGACGAGCGGCGTGCTGCCGAACGGTATCCTCGCGACGATCATCTACATCGCGTCGAACTTGATGGGCGAGCCGCGGAGCCAGGACCGGATCGCGGCGGTCGCGAACGTCACGCCGGTGACGATCCGCAACCACTACAAGGAGCTCCTCGACCTGCTCGGGCTGCCGAAGAACCTCACCAACCCGCAGGCCCGCGGGACCCTGCCGTCCGGGATCGACGAGAAGGTCGCCGCGGACACGGCCGCCGCGGGCCACTAGCGGCGGGCCCCTGGGCCGCATCGGGCCGTCTCCGCGACGCGGCTACTGACGGATCGGACTGTACCGCTTCTTCGGCCGGGCCGGCAGCGCGTCGCCGCAGCTCACGCAGAACTCCCGCCGGAAGCTGTTCTCGACCCCGCAGGTGGGGCAGGCCGATCCGAACGGCTGGAACTTGAGCGCGAGCAACGCGACGACGGCGACGCCCGCCGAGGTGATCGCGAAGTACCACCCCTCGGCGGGGTACCAGGTCACGTTGGTCTCGGCGCAGGTGCTGTTCTGGCAGGCGACGCCCCCGGCGGAGCCCGTCAGGCTGGTGCACGGCGAGGCCGAACCGTTGAACCCGGCGCAGGCGTTCGAGTCCCGGAGCGCCGGGGCTTGGAGGAACGGCTGGGCGATCGCCGCCGCGGCCACGATCACGAGCGCGGCGACCAGCAGCAGGATGACCAGTTGCCGGGCCCGGCGCGCGCGGAGCCGTCCGAAGACGCCCGCGAGGAGCAGGCCGACCGCGGCGAAGGTGATCGCGGCGACCGCGATCACGGCACCGAGCAAACCGAGGTAGAGCCCGGTCAACAGGGCGGTGCCGTGCCCGTCCCCGTAGGCATAGGGCGTCGTCAGGCAATTGCTCGTCGTGATGACGATCACGCACGTGACGACGTATCCGTCCGGGCCCGGGGCGAAGTCGACGGTGAACGCCGAGTGGAACGGGTGGCCCGGGATCGTCCCGGCCTCGGAGAACCAGGGCGTCACGCCCGCGACGGCCGCAAAGAACCCCGTCAGCCCGAGCAGCACCGCGATGAGGACGATGCCGAAGGGGGTGCGGTTGAATACGGGCGCGCCCCCCCTGCGCCAGAACGGCGGGCGGGTTGCCTCCGGCGATTCCATCCCTCCCGAACCTCCGTCCCGAACGCGTCGGCCGCCCGGCCTCCCTTGACCATACCCCGAGAGATTGAAAGGTTGAGGCCCCCCGCCGGCCCGAGAGTCCTCGACGCCCCGGGGGTCCGGGAGGCCGGTGGGAAACGACAAGAACTTCCAGCCGGCTCGGGGCCCGTGCCCCTCGCGCCGCTGAGCTATTCGTCGTACCGGACCTACCTCGAGTGTCCGCTCCGATGGAAGTTCCTGTACGTCGATCGGCTCCCCGAGGAGCCGCGCGGCTACTTCACCTTCGGTCGCGTGATCCACTCGGTCCTCGAAGAGCTCGTCCGTCCACTCGTCGTCCCGTCGGCGCGACGCGTGAGCGCGGCCGAATCCCAGCGGACGCTCGACGACTGGCAGGGACCGGGCGCGGTCGTGACGGGCGGGTGGATGAGCCGGCAGGAGCTCCTGAGCGCGTACGATCGGGCGTGGCTGCACGACGGCTACGTCTCGGCGGAGGAGGAGGCGCGCTACCGCCAGACCGGCCAGGAGCTCCTCCTGCGGTTCTACGATCAGCTGGTCCGCGAGAAGCCGCAGCCGATCGCCGTCGAGGAGCACCTCGAGGCGCGCTGGGACGGCCTCGCCGTCCACGGCTATATCGACCGGATCGACCGGACCTCGACCGGGGGGCTCGAGATCGTCGACTACAAGACGTCGCGCGAGCTGTCCCATGAGGACGCGCGCGACTCCGACCAGCTGACGCTCTATCAGGTACTGGTCGAGCGCAACTACCCCGAGCCGGTCGAGGGGCTGACGCTGTTCCACTTGCGGTCGCTGAAACCGTTGCGGGCAGCGCCCCGGGAGGCGACGGCGCTCACCGTGCTCCACGACCGGATGGGCGAGGTGAGCGACGGGATCCGTTCGGAGTCGTTCGAGCCGACGCCGGGCCGCCAGTGTACCCGATGCGATTTCCGTTCGCGCTGCCCCGAGTTCCGCACGGTCCCGGACACCGAGGAAGACCGGTTGCGGACGCTGGTGGACCGGTTCGAGTCGCTCCGCTCGGAGGAGGGACGCGTGAACGACGAACTCAAGCGTACGGCCGAGGAGCTCCACCGCGCGGCGGAGGAGCTCGGGGTGCACCGCGTTCCGGGAACCAATTCGATCGCGCTCCGCCGCCGCGAAGAGTCCTGGCAGTACTCGCTCGATACGATTCGCCCGCTGCTCGAGCGCGCCGGTCTCGCCGATCGGCTGACCAGCGGCACTCCCGAGGAGATCCGACGACTCGTCCGCGATCCGACGATCGACCCCGAGGTGCGCCGGCGCCTGGCGGAGGCCGGTGCGCGTCGCGTCCGCTGGTACTGGGAGCTCGACGATTCCACCGGGGGCGCGCCCCCGGCGCGGCGGTCAAGTTAGGGTTAATATCGCTCCCGGAATGGGACCGTATGGCAGTCGCGATCGCCTCGGAGAGCCGCCTTTCGTCCGTCCAGGGCCGTCGCCCGTCGCTGGCGACCCTCTGCTCGCACTCTTCGCTCCAGATCTTCCACGGGGCCCGGACCGAGGGATTCTCGACGCTCGGGCTGTGCGTGGGCGCCCCGCCCCGCTTCTACGACGCGTTCCCCCTCGCCCGACCGGATCGTTTCCTTTCGGTACCCACGGTGCGAGAACTACCGAGCGTCGCCGCCCAGCTCCGGTCCGAGGGCGCGATCATCGTCCCCCACGGCTCGTTCGTCGAGTACGTCGGGCCCCAGGCGTTCAGCGAGCTCGACGTGCCGGTGTTCGGGAACCGCGCGGTCCTCGGTTGGGAGTCCGACCGACGCAAGGAGCGCGAGTGGCTCGACCGCGCGGGGGTCCCGATGCCCGCGGCGTACGAGGACCTCGCGGACGTCGACGGGCCGGTGATCGTGAAGTATTACGGGGCGAAGGGCGGGAAGGGATTCTTCCTCGCGAAGAACCGCGAAGCGCTCGCGGACTTCCGTCCGACCGGACCGTACGTGATCCAGGAGTACGTGCTCGGGACCCGCTACTACATGCACTTCTTCTACTCGCCGCTCTCCGACCGAGGCTACCGGGTCGGCCACGGTTCGCTCGAACTTCTCGGCATGGACCGCCGGGACGAGGCGAACATCGACGAGCTGTACAAGCTGGGCGCCCAGGAGGAACTCTTGAAGGCCGGGATCCGACCGACCTTCGTGGTGACCGGGAACGTGCCGGTCGTTCTTCGGGAGTCGCTCCTTCCGAAGGCGTTCGACGTCGCGGGCCGGATCGTGGAGCAATCGATCGATCTCTTCGGCGGGATGGTCGGACCGTTCTGCGTCGAGGGGATCATGACGGAGGAGCTGGAGTTCAAGGTCTTCGAGATCTCGACGCGGATCGTTGCCGGCACGAACCTGTTCATCTCCGGGAGCCCCTACTCCGACCTGGTCGCCCCCGGACTCTCGACGGGCCGGCGCATCGCGCAGGAGATCCGGCGCGGCGAGGCCGAGGGGCGACTCGCGGAGATCCTGAGCTAAGGCGTCGAGCCCGGGCCGCGGGCGCCTCCGAAGCGGGCCAGCGTTATCAGCGGCGCATCGTCTCGGGCGCCCTTCATGCCCGTCGCGATCCGCGCGCAGCATCTTCGCAAGGTCTACCCGAAGTCTCCCCCCGGCGTGGCCGCCCTCGATGATCTCACGCTCGAGATCCCGACCGGCCGGGTCTACGGGCTGATCGGACGCAACGGCGCCGGGAAGACCACGTTCGTCCGCATCGCGGCGACGCAGCTCGAGCCGACGGCCGGCGAGGTCACGGTCCTCGGCTACAATGTGCACGGCCAAGAGCGCGAGATCCGTCCCCGGATCGCGTGCGTCCCCCAGGAGTCGCGACCCCTCTACTTCCTGAACGTCGAGGAGGTCGTCTACCTCTATCTCAAACTGCGCGGGCTCGACGCGGCCGAGGCGCACCGACGGACCCGCGATGTCCTCGACGAGCTGTCGCTGACCGAGTACCGCCGCCGGTCCGTCTCCCGCCTCTCGGGGGGGCTGCGCCGGCGGGCGATGTGCGCGATGGTGCTCGCGTCCGACGCGGACGTCCTCTTCCTCGACGAGCCGACGACCGGGCTCGACCCGATCGCCCGGCGGGAGGTCTGGGAGGCGATCCGTCGCGCGAGCCGCGAGCACCGGACGATCATCCTCACGACCCACTATCTCGACGAGGCCGAGGCGCTCTCGACGCGTCTCGCCCTCGTGGAGCGCGGTCGCGTCATGCTCGAGGGGGCGCCCGCCGACCTCCGGGCGCGGGTCCGCTACCCGTACCGCGTCGTGATCCAGGGCTCGTACCCCCGCGAGGACCTGGACCCGCTCGGGCAGGTCTCCGTGATCGAGGGCGGCTATCTCATCTTCGCCCGGGAGGCGGAAGCCCGGGAGATCGCGCGTCGCGCGCTCGAGCGCGGGGTCCGGGTCTCCCTCGGACCGGTGAGCCTCGAGGACATTTTCCTCGATGTGGTCGGACGCTCGATCGAGGAGGAGGCGCCGAGCGAGGACGGCGGGACGGAGGCGGAAGCGTGAGCGAACGCAATCGCCTGCGTTCCGTGCTGACGCTCGTCTGGCTCAACGGGATCGTTCCGATCCGCGACCAACCGCTCTACGTCCTCAACATGCTCGCGTCGCCGCTGTCGTTCCTGTTCTTCATCGCGATCGTCTCGCGC
>JASHUJ010000105.1 GCA_030040035.1 Thermoplasmata archaeon | reverse complement strand
CGGTTCGCGACCGGGCCCCGGGAGTGGCGCACCTCGCTGAACGCCTGGAAGTGCTTCGCCTCGACGAGGTTCGTCGGATAGATCTCGGTCACGTATCGGACCTTGACGCCCCGCGCGGCCGCGGTGCGGAGGGCGCGATCGACCCCGTCGTCGATGAGCCCCGCGAGCGCGAGCCCGGTCGTGGAGAGGAGGATCTGCCGCTCGGCGGTCCCGATCCGTTTGAGCAGGAAGCGCCGGATCGTCTCCCGGCCCTCCAGGACGGCGAACTTGCGCGGGTCCCCGTCCTCGATCTCCGTCCGGCTCTCCTCCCAGGCGGCGAGGACCTTCTCGCGATCTTCCTCGAGCTGGCGGAGGCGATCGGAGGCGCGGCGGATCCAGCGATCGATGAGCTCGTCGGGGGCGGTGGCGGCGAAGCGCCGCGGCCGGCCCGCGGTCGCCTTCAGGAGGCGCTCGGCGCTCAGCTGCTTGATGTACCGGTACGTCTCGACGCGGTTCACGGCGGAGAGGCGCGCGAGCTCGCTCGCGGTCTGGGGGCCGGTGCGGCACGCCGCGAGGTAGACCCGGGCCGCCTTCTCCGGGATCCCGTGCTCGGCGAGCAGCTCCAACAGGCCGGACCCGGGGCGTCCCACGGACGCCTAGAGAGCCCGGGTGCGTTAAAAGACGGCGGACGGCGGGTCGTCCACCGAGCGGTTATAGGGCCGCCTGGAAGTCCTCGACCGTCGGAGCGAACTCGATCTCGGCCCCACCCGCGCGGGCGCGGAGCACCTCGCGTGCGAGCAGCCAGTAGATCGTCGCGAGCGCGACCCGCCCCTTGTTGTTCGCCGGGATCACGAGGTCGACGTCCCGGGTCTCGTTGTTCACGTCGCACAGGCCGACGACAGGGATCCCGATCGAGACCGCCTCGCTCAGGGCCTGCTGGTCGGTGGCGGGGTCGGTGACGAGCAGCACCTTCGGCTCGAAGTACTCCTCGAGGTTCGGGTTCGTGAGGCATCCCGGGACGAACCGTTCGGCGAACGAGACCGCGCCGATCGTCTTCGCAAAGACCCGCACGGGCTTCTGCCCGTACTGCCGCTGCGACACGACGAGGATCCGGTCCGCGGGGAAATGGGCCAGGAACTTGGCGGCGAGCCGGATGCGTCGGTCGGTCTCCCGAACATCGAGGACGTGGAGCCCGTCGAATCGGACCTTGAAGACGAACCGTCGCATCGAGGCCGACTTCTGCTGGGTCCCGATGTGAATCCCGGACGTGAGGTACGTGTCCTCGGGGACGAGCAGCTCGCCCGGCCGGATGTCCTGGCCGTCGCTCTGCATCGCGGCGGGTTCGGCCAGCGTTTCGTCGTCCGGCATCGGTTACTCGAAAGAGGTGGCGCGGCCGAGCCGCAGGAGTTCATTTAGCTTTGCCACCCGCTCTCCGCCGAGCACCCCGCTCTTCAGGCCCCGGGCGCCGATGCCGAGCGCGACGTGGGCGAGCCAGGCGTCGGGGACCTCGCCCGAGCGGTGGGACGCGACGGTCGCGAGCCCGTGATCGCGGGCGAGGTCGACGGTCGCCAGGGTGTCGGTGAGCGTCCCGACCTGGTTGACCTTGATCAAGACCGCGTTCGAAGCGTTCCGTTCGATGCCCGGCCGCAACCGGGCGACGCGGCTGCAGTAGATGTCGTCCCCGACGAGGAGCACGCGGTCGCCGATCGCTGTGTTCAGCGCGGCGAACGACTCGTAGGCCTCCTGGTCGAACGGATCCTCCACGTAGCGGATCCCGTAGCGGTCGACCAGGTGGGCGACGAACCCGGCCTGCCCTTCGGCGTCGAGCGTCTGATCCCGATACCGGTACCTCCCATCGCGGAAGAACTCGCTCGCGGCGAAATCGAGCCCGGGGTGGACCGCGAGATGCAGCTCATCGCGCGCCCGGTCGCACGCGTCCCGGAGCAGCTCGAGCGCCTCGACGTTCCCCACCGCGGCGACCCACCCTCCCTCGTCGCCCCGACCGAGGGCCGCTTTCGGGAACCGCCGGTGGAGCTCCTCGCCCAGGAGCTGGTGGACGCGGACCGCCGCTCGGATCGCATCCTCGGGTCGCCGCTCCTCGGCGTATGCGATGAACTCCTGAATGTCCGGACCTCCGATCGCGTGACGGCCCCCGTTCAGGCAGTTCCCGACGATCGCCGGGAAGCGGGCTCCATCGACCCCGGGCCGCGCGAGGACCCTCCACAGCGGCCGTCCCGACTCCGCGCCGAGCGCCAGGGCCGCCGCGACGGAGAGCGCGGTCGCCGTGTTCCCGCCGATCTCATGGAGATCGGCCGTGGGGTCGGCCTCGTGCAGGGCGGCGTCCAGCGTTCCGAATTCGGGGAGCTCGATGCCGACGAGGGCCGGTCGAAGCCGGGCGCGGAACGTCGCGAGCGCTTCGGGTACCCCGCCCGGAGGGAAGGCGACCGCCTCGTGGCTCCCCGTGCTCGCCCCGCTCGGCGCGCCCGCCCGACCGCTCGCGCCCGAGTCGAGCTCGACGGTCCCCTCGACGGTCAGCCGGCCGCGGCTGTCGTAGATCGGGGCGAGCTCCACGGAACGGATCCGGCTCACGGGACCTCCACGAATTCGACGAGCACGCCCCCGAAGGCCCGCGGGTGGGCGAACCCCACCCGACGGCCGCGCGCCCCCGGCCGCCCGATCCGGTCGACGACGGACCCGCCCCGCGCGATGACCTCGCCCAGGGCCCGGTCCACGTCGGCGACGCGGAACGCGAGGTGATGGATCCCCTCGCCGCGCTGGGCGAGGAACTTCGAGACGGGGGAATCTGGGTCGAGCGGCTCGAGGAGCTCCACGTGGGACGCCCCCGACTCGAGGAAGCTCACCCGCACCCGGTTCGAGGGCACGACCTCGGGCGGGCCGGTGGGCGGTCCGAGCAGGGGGGTCCAGCGGACGAGGGCGGCCGCGAGGTCCTGGACGGCGATGCCGACGTGATCGATCTCCATTCGGGCTCGCTCTCCTAGAAGGCGGTGGAGGCGCTCTGCTCGCCGAAGCGCGTGCGCCAGACGTCGGCGATCTCCCCGAGCGTGCACTTCGCCCCGACCGCCGCGAGAACGTACGGCATCACGTTCTCCCCGGCGTCGGTCGCCGCGCCGAGCCGTTCGAGCGCGGCCGCGCTCTTCCGGGTCGAGCGCGCCGCCTTCCAACGGTGCACCCGCTCCACTTGGCGGCGTTCCTCGGCCGGGGTGACGCGCTGGAAGCTGCCGGAACCCCTCCGCTTCTCGGGGAAGAACGTGAACGCAGGGTTCCCCTCCGTGAACTCGTTCACGCCCACCACGACCTCCTCCCGGCGCTCCCGGGCGCGCGCGACCCGATACGCCTCGCGCGCGATCTCGGCGGAAAAGAAGCCCCGGTCGATCGCGGCCAGCGCGCCGCCCATCGCATCGATCCGGGCCAGGTACTCTTCGGCGCCCGACTCGATCCGGTCGGTCAGGTACTCGACGGCGTACGACCCGCCCAGCGGGTCGACCGTGTTCGGCACGCCGGATTCCTCCGCGAGGATCTGCTGCGTGCGGAGCGCGAGACGCGCCGACGATTCGGTCGGAAGCCCCAGCGCTTCGTCGAGCGCGTTGGTGTGCAGCGACTGGGTGCCGCCGAGGACGGCGGACAGCGCCTCGAGCGTCGTGCGGATGACGTTCAGCTCGGGTTGCTGCGCGGTCAGGCTCGAGCCCGCGGTCTGGGTGTGGAACCTCAGCTGCTTCGAGCGCGCCGCCTTCGCCCCGAACGTGTCGGTGACGATGCGGCCCCACAGCCGGCGCGCGGCGCGGAACTTCGCGATCTCCTCGAGGAAGTTCCGGTCGGCGGAGAAGAAGAACGACAGCCGGGGGAGGAACTCGTCGAGGTCGAGGCCGCGAGCCTGCACGGAGCGCACGTACGCGACCGCGTTCGCGAGGGTGAACGCGACCTCCTGCACGGCCGTCGCCCCGGCCTCGCGCATGTGGTAGCCCGAGACCGAGATGTAGTTCCACTGGGGCATCTCGGCGGTCGCGAACTCGATCAGGTCGGTCGCGAGCCGCAGCGAGGGGCCGGGGGGATAGATGTACGTCCCCCGGGCGATGTACTCCTTGAGGATGTCGTTCTGCACGGTCCCGCCGAGCCGCGCCCGCGGGACCCCGTGGCGCTCGGCGACCGCGATCAGGAGCCCGAGCAGGATCGGGGCGGTGGCGTTGATCGTCATCGAGACCGTCGCGCGATCGAGCGGGATCCCGTCGAACAGCGTCTCCATGTCCCCCCGCGTCGCGACGGGGACTCCGCACCGACCGACCTCGCCCTTCGAGCGCGCGTGGTCGGAGTCGTACCCGTTCTGGGTGGGCAGATCGAACGCTACGGAGAGCCCGGTCTGGCCTCCCTCGAGCAGGAAGTGGAACCGTCGGTTCGTCGCGCTCGCGCTGCCGAACCCGGAGTACTGCCGGTAGGTCCAGAGTCGGCCCCGGTACATCGTCGGCTGGATTCCACGGGTGTACGGGGTCGCGCCGGGAAATCCGATCGCGTCCAGGAACTTCGAGTCCCCCTCGACCGGCGGCTCGACCAGCAGCGGGATCCGTCCCCCTTCCGCGCGCGGCCCCAGGCCCCGGGACGCGTCCTTCTCCCAGCGCGCCCGCGCCGCGTCGGCCGCGACCGGACGGCGGGACCGGGCCATGCGGGTACGACCGCGTTCCGCACTTAAGGAGCGTCGCGGCGGCGGACGAACGGCCAGAGCGCCGAGAGGTCGACCTCGGCCCAAGCGACCGGGACCGGCACGCCGAGCGAGCTCAGGATCGCCGGATGGATCTCCCCCATCTCCGCGACCGGCTCGCCGGCGACGCGACAGCGCGCGGATCGCCCCGCGATCATGCCCGCGAGCTCGAACGGCTCGCGGACCGAGCCCACGTCGTGGCGACGCAGGAGGTAGTCGACCAGCGCCGCCACCTCGGCGAACCCGGCGGTCTCGGCGGCGACGGCGAGCCCGGCGTGGTAGCGGGTCGCGCCACCGGACTCGGCGGCGGGGTCCCGGGCCACCACCGGTCCGACCTCGGCGAACCGCTGCGGATAGCCGTGCCGGGTGTTGTGGGCCAGGACCGGGAGGTGGGAGAGCAAGAGCCGATCCCGCAGGTAGGCGAACTCGGCCGAGACCGGGTTCCGCAGGCGGATCGGACGGGCCCCGCCCCAGCGGGCGACGCTCTCCTCGGAAACGAGGACGGGGGTGTGGGGCGCCGCGAAGCCGAGCCCGAGGAGGTCGAGGGCGACCGACCGACGGAACCGGATCTCGGGCAGCAGTCGTCCGCGGGTCCGGCTGGACGGGATGATCCCGTCCTCGGGCCGGAGCGCCGCCGCGAGCACGACGTCCTCGGCGACGTCGACCGGCGCCATGAGATCGGGACGCCAGGGGGGGATGCCGACCCGCCAGCCTCCCTCGATCGGCCGGGGCGCGAGCCGGGTCCGCGAGAGGCGCTGCTCGATCTCGGGCGCGGGAAGGCTCGTTCCCGAGATCTCCCGGACGAGGCGGGAGGGGAGGTCGATCGCGCGATCGGCGATCGCGGCCTCCCCCGGATCCCGGGGCGACCCGACCCGCTCCACGCCCACTGGCTCGATCGTCCATCCACGCGCCGCGAAGACGACGAGCAGGAGGCCGAGCGACTCGTGCACGGTCCGCTCGTCGCGTCCCGTCGACTCGATCAGGATCGAACGGTCGCCCGGACGAGCCTCGCCCGCGCTCCGCCCGTTCAGGATCGGCGGGAGGCTCAGGATCGCGCCGGCCCGGTCGCGCAGGACGAGACATCGATCTTCCCCGACGCGTCCGAGCGCGCCGAACCGGGACGCGTACGGGTGGGCCGCGAAGAACGCGTCGCCCGAGAGCTCCTCGTCGCCGCCGAGCGGCACGAACCGCACGGCCCGGATCGGCTCGGCCGCGTAGCGGATCGGGGGGGTCACACGTTCCCAGGGGTAGAGACCGAGGCTCGCCGCCCGACGGTCGCGCCCGACGGTAGCGTGGATGAGCTCCTGGAACCGGACCGCCTCGTCGATCGTCCCGACGTCGAGCGACGCTCCCTCCGGGGCCCGGACGAGCGCGCCCGCGATCGCGGGGCGGACCGGCGCTACGGAGGGATCGACCTCGAAGACCAGCCCCGGCGAGCCGGGGCCCGGTCGGACGGCCCGGGGGATCCCGTGGGCCACCCCGAGCACCCCGGCGAGGTAGAGCGCGAGCCCCCCCTCGGACAGGAGGTCGAGCCGGTCGGGGGTCACGCTAAGCGTGAGCGCGTCGCCGTCCCGCGCGACGACCTCGGCCTTGGACGCGAAGAGGAGGTCGTCCCACGCTCGATCCGGGATCGGAGCGGGCAGGAGCGCGGTGATCCGCTCGATCGAGAGCACGCTCTGCGGCACGTCAGGACCCTCCGCCGCGCAGCGCGACGAGGTCGTCGGCGAACAGCTCGCGGATGTCGTTGATCCCGAGCGCGACCATCGCGAGCCGCATCACGCCGATGCCCCACGCGATCACGGGGACCTCGACCCCGAGCGGCCGGGTGACCTCGGGTCGGAGGACCCCGCCCGGGAAGATCTCGGTCCATCCGAGCTTCGGATGGCGGACGTAGCCCTCGACCGACGGCTCGGTGAACGGGAAGTAGCTCGGCCGGATCTTGAGCTCGCGGATCCCGATCCCCTCGGCGAGCTCCCGGAAGACCCCGATCAGGTGGCGCAGGGAGAGCCCTTCCTCGCCGATGATCCCTTCGCACTGCGTGAACTCGAGGTGGTGGATCGCGTCGACGGAGTCCGGCCGGAAATTGCGGTCGAGCGAGAACCTCCGGAACGGGGGCGTGGGCCGGAGCGCCAGGCAGCGGGCCGAGACGGCCGTCGTCTGGGATCGCAGGATCGGCCGGGCGGCGACGCCGGCATCGTAGCGCCCGGGCCAGCCCGGTCCGATCGGGGCCGGGTCGCCGGGCATCGCTCGGCCCTCGTGGACCGCCGCGACCCGGGCGAGCAGGTCGGCGGCGGGCGCCCGCCCGGCGACGTCCTCCACCGAGAACGCGTCGTGGATCGTTCGGGCCGGGTGGTCCTGCGGCATGAACAGCACGTCGTTGTTCCAGAACTCGGTCTCGAGGAGCGGCCCCTCGGCCTGCTCGAATCCGAGCCCGATCAAGAGCTCCTCGAACTCCTCCAGCCACGCGACGTACGGATTCGGACGGACGCCGGTGACGAACGGTACCGGGGCGCGCACATCGTACGCCCGAAACGGGCGGCTCTTCCACTCGCCGGCCGCGAGCAGGGTCGGCGTGAGCGCGCCGAGCTCCGATACCCCGGGGGCCGCCAGCGGGAGCTGGCGGCCTTCTTCGGAGGGAGACCAGCGCTTGACCGAGCGATGGAGCGTGCGGACCAGCCCGCGACGCTCGAGGACCGTAGCGATCGCCTCGTCGATCGCCTCCTCGCCGGAATCGACCTGCTCCAGGACCACCTCCTCGGGCAGTTGCCGGCCGGGCTCCGGCGCGTCCGACCGGATCCGGAACGGGAGCCCGTCCTCGAGCAGGCCGCGACGGCGAAGGATCCCGATGGCCGCCGAGCGCTCCTCGTCCGCGATCCCCTCCGCGATCGCCTCGTCGGGCGTGAGGGAGCCGCCGTGTCTTCGCAGGGCCTCCAGGAACCGACGCTCCGGTAGACCCCGGTCGAGCGCCGCCTTGCCGCGGGCCGTCAGCTCCCGGGTCGTCGTGGACTCCTCGTCGACGACCGCCAGGTGCTTCGAGCGGAGACGCTGGAGGCTCCCCCGCACGACATCGAGCCCCAGCCCGAGCCGCCCCGCGAGCTCCTCCTCCTCTACGGGCAGATCCCGAGCGGACCGTAGCGACTCGAGGACCGCGCGCTCCGGTGCGGAGAGTGCAGCCGGCGCGGCCGGGTCCGGCGCGCCTCCCGATGCACCGGACACGAGGCGGCCCAGCCGAGGCCGGATTATCTGCTTTCGCTCTGCCCCGGATCCGTCGGCGGTGCGGCCGGTCCGGGGGGCGGGCCGTCGGGGAGTCCGACCGAGCCGGTCGCGGCCCCGGACGGGGCGTCGATCGGTGACGTCGGACGGGGCCGGCCCAAAAGATAACCGGCGATCGTCGCGACGGCGAGGACGAGAACGAAGCTCGCGACGCTGTACGGGAATTCCCCGAGGAAGCCGAGCGCCGGTACCAGTCCCAAGAGATTCACGGCGATCGTGGTCGAGTTCGTTCCGTAGTACCCGTCGGAGGTCACGAGCAACTGGGCCACCGCGTGCGAGCCGAGATAGCACGACGGCACCCGCAAAGCCGCCGAAAGGTTCCCGCCCGACCCCGTGATCGTCTGGGTCGAGCCGAAGACCCCCGTGCACGGGCCGATGGCGACGGAGGAGGCGAGCGACACGGTGACGGGCACACCCGAGATCGGCGCGCCGTTCGTCGCGTTCGCGAGCTGGCCCGAGATCGTCACGGTGGCGCCTTGGGCGACCGTCGTGGGCGAGGCGACCAGCGAGAGATTGACGAACGTGGCGGTCAGGTCTTCGTAGAGGTTCAGCGCGCGGGGCGATCCCCATCCGGTCGCCGCGTTCCATCCGGCGTGCGCGGACGCGACGCAGTTCGAGCCCGTGGTGATCCCGGCGAGCCCGATCGGCGTGCGGCTCGACGACGCGTTCTCCTCGTTCCCGATGGCGTAGAGCCGGGGCGCGATCAGGCCGAGGCGGCTCCCGTGGATCGCGTCCATCTCGGTGATCAGGCCCGCCCAGAGCGGGGTCGCGAAGCTGGTGCCGCCTTCCGTTTTGTCCTGTCCGTCAAAGTAGACGAAGTTGACCGCGGCGGTCGCCGCGACATCCGGCACGCCGCGACCGGGGAAGCTCGAGGGCTGCCAGGCGGGCGGAGCGTACTGGGTCGAGTAGCCCCCGCCGCTGTTGCTCCACGCCGACTCGGTGAATCCCGTGACGCCGCCGATCACGCCGTACTCGAGGGTGACCTGCGTTCCCCCGACCGCGAGCACGTCCGGTGAGGTCGAGGGATACTCGGGCGCGGGGCCGCCCTGACAGCCCATTTGGGCGTCGCCCCCGTAGTCGCCGGTCGCCGCGACGAGCGAGATCCCCCGTTGGACCGCCACCCCGAAATCGGTCGCCCACGCCGCGGCCAAGCCCCCGCTCGTCGAGTCGGGCGTGCCGAACGACATCGAGATGGCCGCGACGTCCAGGTCGACCGCCTGGTTCATCGCGTCGGCCATCGAGGCATCCGTCGGCGAGCAATCGGGGTAGGCGGTTTCCGGCGCGTACACCGGGTACAGCGTCGCCCCCGGCGCCATCGAACCGGCCCACTCGAGGTCGAGCGTCAGCTCGATCGATGCCTTGCACGGGTCGTTGACCGCGCTCGATGATGGGGCGGGGGCTCCGTCGATCGGATAGGCATCGATCGTCGGCGTCGGGAAACCGGAGGGGTAGTCGTCCCGGTAGAACGTGGTGAGATCGCTCGGCGCGTACCCGTCCCCCCACAGGAGGAGCGCGATCCCCTCCGACGAGGCGGGATGGAAACTCCCGCTTACATTGTAGAGGTCCGAGAGGTCGTAGATCTGCCGGGCGATCGCGGGCGTCACCTCGTTCGCCCCCTCGACCTGGTCGGCGGTCGCGCTCGGGGCGATCGACGGAAACTCGGGAAGGTTGAAGGTGTCAAAGCCCGACGACAGGCCCACGACGCTCCCCACCATCGGCTCGAGGGCGGACGGGAGTTCGGGGGCCGATTCCGGATATGTCACCGAGACTCCGTCCGCCACCCCGGCCAGGAGCGTGGTGCCGAACGTGGCGCCCACCGCACCCGCCGGTCCCGAGACGGTCAGCGACAGACGGTCGGGCCAGGTGTGCACGATCGACAGGCCGTGCGCGAGGAAGAACCGTTCGAAGGACGCGTACTGCCCCAAGGTCAGACCGTAGCGGGCTGCAATCACCGCGGTCGAGAGCGGCGGCGCACCGGTCGCGGGGGTCGAGAAGAACTCGGATGCATTCTGGGGGACGAACGTGACCACCACGAGTACGGGACCCGAGGCCGGCCGGACGTCGGTCGCCCTCGGTCCGTACTCCGCCGAGTAGCCGGCTCGATCCGCGAACGGGGCCGAGAGGACGCTGGGAATCGCCGACCCACTGGGAGCCGGGGCACGACCCGCCGTCGGACCGGGTGCGCTCTCGACCGCGCCCAGCGAGAGTCCCACCGGGATGACCAGGATGGCGAGCGCCACGGCGACGGCGGCTGCCCAGCGGGAGTGGACGTGCAGGGGACGCACGGCCGAACATGCGAACGACACGGGAAAAAGGTTGGTGCCGTCCGACCGCTCCCTAGCGGGACTCGACGCGGATCGGTGTCGTGTACCCGGCGGGGAGACGGAACGCCTCGGCGCCGCCGAACGGATCCGGCCGGGGCGACGGCGCGTCGCCGCGACGGGAGGCGAGGTACGCTTCGAGCGCATTCACCGCTTCGATCGCCGAGCCCATGGCGTACACGACGGACCGGCCCCCGACGGCAAAGATCCCCGGCACGGACGTGGCGTACCCAGGGCCCGGTCCTTCCGGCCATCCTTGGGAAGTCAGCCGAAGTCCGAGCCCGGCGTCGAATCCTTCCAGATCCGCTCGCTGTCCGACCGCCACGAGCACGGTGTCACACGGAATGGTCGTCTCGGACCCTGCGATGGGAACCGGACTGCGACGACCTCCCGCGTCGGGCGGACCGAGCTCGGCGGTCTGGACCACGATCCCTTCGACGTGCTCGCGGCCCACGATCCGTAGTGGGATCTTCAAGAACTCGAACCGGACCCCCTCGCCCTCGGCTCCGTAGACCTCCTCGGGATCGGCCGGCATCTCGGAACGGCTCCGTCGGTAGACGAGCGTCACGTGGCCGCGATGGCATGCGCGCACGGCGCTGCGCACGGAATCCATCGCCACGTCGCCGCCGCCGACCACGACGACCTCCCGACCGAGCGCTGGGGCGCTACCGGCGTTCGTTCCTTTGAGAAACTCAAGCGCCGGCACCACCCCCGGTAGGTCTTCGCCCGGGATGCCCAGGGACCGGTGCCGGGGGGTGCCGATCGCGAGCAGGACCGCCTGGTATCCCGCCGGACCCAGCAGCGCCTCGAAGGGGGTGTCCCGCCCGATCCGCTGGCCGTCGACGAAGGTCACGTCGAGGTCTCGGAATCGACGACGGTCGGTCTCCACGTCGTCGTTCGTCATGCGGTAAGCGGGGATCGTCTGCATCAGACCCCCGTACCGAGCTTCCTGCTCGAAGACCGTAACGCTGTAGCCGCGCAGACCGAGCTCCCAGGCCGCCATCAGCCCCGCCGGGCCGGCGCCGACGACCGCGATCCGCTCGGACCGCCGCTTCGAGGGGACGTAGACAAGGTCGCTCGTTCCGAACTCGAGCGACGCTCGCTTGAGCTGCCGGATCGCGACCGGTACGCCCTTCCGCTTCACGACGCACGCATCCTCGCAGTAGTGGTAGCAGACCTTGCACAGGCAGGTCGCGAGGGGATCGTCGCGCAGGGTGACGCGCGCGGCCCCGTCGAAGTCCTCGGCCGCGACCAGGCGGATGTACTCGCGGCAGTCCTGCGAGATGGGGCACGCTTCGACGCACCAGGGCCGACGGCACTGGATGCATCGCTTCGCCTCGAGGATCGCCTCCTCCTTCGAGTACGCGTGGAGCACCTCCCGGAAGTCGTCGGTCCGATCCTCGGCCGGCTCCTCGGGGATCGGGACCCGGACCGGCTGGAGCTTGGGGGGCGTCGCGGCGGGCACCGCGGGGGATTCGCTCGACATCGCGTCG
>JASHUJ010000104.1 GCA_030040035.1 Thermoplasmata archaeon | reverse complement strand
GCGCACCGACCCGACCCCTCCCGATCGCCTCGTAGCTGGTGACCCATGGGACCGCCCGGAAGCGACCGTTCCCTACGCGGACCTCGAGTCGGCGGGCATCGGCTGGGACCCACTCCGTGGGGACGTTACTGATCACGTTCCCGAACCGGTCGACGTGGACGAGTTCCCCCGCCGCGCCGAGCGCGCGGCGCTTCGGCCGGGCGATGTCGAGCGACGCGACCTCGGTCGCCGGACCGAGCGCGGAGGCGGACGTCCCCGTGGCGAGGAGGGCGGCGGCCGGTGCGAAGAGGTCCCGCCCATCGAACGTCGTGCCGACGCGGGTCCGGTGGGTCCCGAGACGTCGCGCATCGATCCGGTACGCGGCCCGGATCCCGAGGGCCTCCGCGAGGGGAAAGAGCACGCCGTTGTCCGGCCCGACGAGCGTCGAGCCGTCGGCGCAGTCGATGGCGATCGGGGCCCGGGTCCCCCCGACGCCCGGGTCCACGACGACGACGTGGACCGTGCCGGCGGGAAACCCAGCGGCGATGGCGCGCATCACGAACGCCGCCTCCCGGACCCCGTGCGCGGGCAGGTCGTGGGTCAGGTCGACCACGCGGGCCGGATCGAGGCTCCGGAGGAGGACCGCCTTCATCTGGGCCGCGTACGCGGCCCCGAGATCGCTCGTCAGCGTCACGAGCCGCGGCCGGGCCGGACGCCCGCGCGGCATGGATGCCGCTCGGACCCCGCGTCGCCTACGACTTCATGATCGCGACCAGGAAGATCCCGACCGCGATCAGTGCGCCGATGACGGCCGCGACGATCACGAGGAACGCTTGCCAGATCAGCGGGGCGAGCTTGCCCGAGCCCGTGACGAGATCCCCGGCGTGGTAGGCGTACCCGATCAGGAGCCCGACCACGAGCCCGACGACGAGGAGCACGACCCCGATCGTCCGGCTCTTGCCGCTCCCGAAGTACGCGGTGAACACTCCGGCGAGGATCAGGAAGAGCGCGAAGACGAGGAGCAGGACCGTGACGAAGTTGTACCACTGACTGAAATCCACGAGCGTCGAACCACCGATCACGAACATTGCTTCTCCTTCAGAACTTGATCCCGGTCAGCGTCTTGGTGTCGATGACCCCCGCGACCGACCGGATCTTGTCGACGACGAGCTGGCCGAGCGCATTGAAGTCCTCCGCCTCCACCTTGGCGATCAGATCGTACTCGCCGAAGAGCGGATGCAGCTCCACGATCCCCTTCACCCGGAGGAGCTCCGTGTAGACCTCGTGCTCCTTCGCCGGGGCGGTGCTGATCAGGACGAATCCAATGGCCACGCTGGGCCCTCCCTAGTGACAGGCGCGCGAGAAGTGCCCTCGCTTATAAGCGTGTCGAGGAAGCGGACGCGAGTTTCGCCGGTAGAGCGCCGGCGCGCGCGACCCCCGTCGCCACTCCAGTCATCGCCCCTTAAGTAAGCGCCCCCTAGCGACGGCTCCGGACGATGGCGTTCTCGCTGCGGACCTGGCCATCCCGGCTCCTGACGCGGCCCTGGCTCCTCGCCTTCGTCCCGATCAACGCGTCGACCGCGGGGTTCGGGGTCGTGCTGCCCCTGCTCATCCTCATCCCGCTGCACGGGTCGTGGGCCGATGTCGCGCTCGCGGCGACCCTGTTCAACTCCGCGGTGATCCTGAGCTCGTTCGCCTGGGGCCACCTTTCCGACCGGTACCATCAGCGGCGCCTCTTCCTCGTGATCAACTACGCCGGCTACGCCTTCCTCTACCTTTTCCTCGTCCACGTCGGATCGCTGACGGACCTCTACGCGATCTACGCGGTCATCGGCGCCCTCTCCCCGGCCGGGGCGAGCGCCTCCAACCTGCTCATCCTCGAGAAGTTCCCCGAATCGGAGCGCGCGAACGCCTTCGCCTCGTTCCAGGCGATGAGCATGATCGGCTCGGTGATCGGCCTCCTCATCGGCTACTTCTGGACGCTCGCCAACGACACGCTCCTCACCCTCCTCTACGTCCTGGGCGCGCTCGCGCTCGTGAGCGCGGCCGCGATCTGGTACGGCATCTCGGAGGCGCGCCGGGCGCTCACGACGAGCCACGTCGCCCGCCATCCCGAGAGCTTCGCGTCGCGCCTGCGCGCCGCCGCGGCCAACCACATGATCGTTCCGTTCTTCCCCCGGCGACCCCGCCTCGGGGACCACCCGTTCCGCCGCTTCCGCGCCTGGGCGCGCGCGGAGCTCCGCCACGAACTGCCGCTCCTCCTCCTCGCGACGTTCCTGTTCAACCTCTCCGCGAACCTCTACAATATCTCCTACACGCCGTACCTGTACTCGGCCGGCCTCGGCGCGTCGGCGATCTTCCTCGTCAACCTCGGCAACAACTCGGCCCAGATGGGCGTCTACCCGCTGTCGGGAGGTCTCGCGATCCGGTTCGGCTCGGACCGCCTCGTCCACTGGGCGACCTACGTGCGCAGCGTCGGCTACCTCGCCACCGCCGCGCTCCCGCTCCTCGTCCTGGCCCGATCCGGCGAATTCTCGGCGAACCTGATCATCTACGCGATCCTCGGTGGCGCGATCGCGGTCTACACGGTCGCGAGCTCGCTGATGCTCTTCCGGGGACTCGCCGGCCGCGACGCCGGGAGCATCCTCGGCGTCAACAGCGCCCTGGGCGGGATCGCGGCCGTCCTCGGAGCCGGCCTCTCGGGGGTCCTGTCCGTGTACGGGAGCTACCGACTCGTCTTCCTCGTCGCGGGCGGGGTCCTGCTCGTCTCGCTGCCGCTCTGGACGGCCGCGTCGGTCGCGTACTCTCGGCGCCATCTCGCCCACGAAACCCCCGTGATCTCCGAACCATCGCCGGCCCCGGCGCCGAGCCGGTCCGTCGACCCGGGCAGCGCGGCCGCAAAAACCCCATAACCCGCCGGCCTCTGCCGCGGGCCCACAGGAGGTGGCGCGACGGCGTCGTCGGAGGTCCAGCGGGGGCTCCAGGATGTGGTCGCCCTCGAGTCGCGGATCTGCTTCATCGACGGGAAGCGCGGTCGCCTGCTCTACCAGGGCTACGACATCCGGGACCTCGCCGAGCGCTCGACGTTCGAGGAGGTCGCGTACCTGCTGTGGAACGGACGCCTCCCGAAGGCGCCCGAGCTCTCCGAGCTCTCGGGCCGGCTCAAGGATCGGCGCGCGCTCCCCCCGCCGCTCGTCGAGGAGCTCGACCGGGCCCCGCCCACGGCGGGGCCGATGGACGTCGTGCGCACCGCCGTGAGCTCGCTCGCGATGTTCGAGCCAGGCGAGACCCGGGCGGATGCGAGCGCGATCGCCGGCGCCGAGCGGCTGACCGCGGTCCTCCCGTCGATCCTCGGGCATCTCCAGCGGCGCCGGCTCGGCCTTCCGCCGCTCCGGCCCCGCCCCGATCTCTCCCACGCCGCCTACCTCCTCTACGCGATCCTCGACCGCGACCCGAGCGAGCTCGAAACGCGCGCGATGGACGTCGCGCTGATCCTGCACGCCGATCACGAGCTGAACGCCTCGACGTTCGCGGCGCGGGTCACGGCGTCGACGTTGAGCGACCTCTACAGCGCCGTGACGAGCGCGATCGGCACGCTCAAAGGTCCGCTCCACGGCGGCGCGAACGAGCGGGTGCTCGAGCTGCTCGACGAGATCGGCTCGCCGGACCGGGTCGAGGAGGTCGTGCACGCGAAGCTCGCCCGCAAGGAACGCCTGATGGGCTTCGGCCACCGCGTCTACAAGGTCGAGGATCCGCGCGCGGCGATCCTGCGCGAGTGGTCCCGGCGGATCGGGGAGGCGAAGGGGAACCTCCGCTACTACGAGCTCCTCCGCCGGCTCGAGGACGTCGTGCACCGCGAGAAGCGGCTGTACCCGAACGTCGACCTGTACTCGGGCTCGGTGTACGCGCTCTTCGGGATCCCGGCGGATCTGTTCACGCCGATCTTCGCCGCGAGCCGGATCACCGGCTGGACCGCCCACGTCCTCGAGGAGTACCAGGACCTCCGGCTCATCCGGCCCACCGCCCGGTACATCGGCGCCGTGGACCTCCCGTATCTGCCGATCGCCCAGCGGAACTGAGCGACCGCGGGCGCCCTAGCGTCGCGAGGCCGCGACGCGCGGCTCGCGTGGGCGGCCTCGGTTCCGGCGGGCGCGCGGGCTCGTTCGTGGCGGGCCGGCCCGGACGACGCTCATCACGGGGTAGCGGAGGTCCGGGCGGTGCCGCAGGCGCGCCGTGACCGTCGCCGGTCCGTCGACGAGCTCGACCGTGACGTCCAGCATCTCGGCGACGAGGTAGCCGTAGGCGAACCGCCCCCGTCCGACGGGGCCCCCCGCGCTCGGATCGATGCGGACGCGCACGGAGCGGACGTACGGCTGCAGCCCGACCGCGGACTCGATCGTCCGGGCGAGCGCGCGCGCGGTGCGCCCCGTGACCGGGATCCCGAGGTACTGATGGAAGACCCCGCCGAGCTTGATGCCGGCCTCGAAGAGGAGCGCCTCCCGTCGCGAGAGGGTGGCCGTGTGGATCGATCGTCGCTCGGTCATGCCGGTCCCGCCGCGGTCGCCGGCCGCGGGACGGTGAACGGGCCGAGGAGATAGTAGATCGCCACGCCGACGAGGAAGACGTAGGCGAAGACGTTGGAGAGCGCGTAGAGCGACTGGCCCGCCGCCGGATGGAACTGGAGCGGGACGAGCGTGAGGGCCGCCGCGGCCGCCGTGACCGCCATCGGGATCCGCAGCGGGCTCCCCCGCCGGATCTTCGGGTACGGCACCGGGACGAGCATCATCACCGAGACGATCAGGGTGCCCACCAGGACGCCGATCGGCGCGACGCTCTGGAACGCCGGGGTGTCGTGGAAGAGGATCACGACGCAGATCGCGAGCGCGCTCTCGGGCGTCGGAACGCCGAGGAACGAGGGTCGCTCGAAGGCCCGCACGGTGAAGTAGGTCAGCCGGGCGATCGCGGCGGCGAAGTAGACGGCCGCGAGGAAGAGCGCGTCGGTCGCGTACGGTTGCCACGTCGCGCTCGCGCTCGTATGGACGGCGACGAGGAACGCGGGGGCCAGGCCGAACGTCGTCGCGTCGGCGAGCGAGTCGGCGATCCGACCGGACCGCCGAGCGGGGCCCGCGCTCCGGCGGGAGAGCATGCCGTCCAGGCCGTCGAGCCCGATCGCGAGGACGATGAGGAGCATCGCCCAGACCTTGTTGCCGGCGAGCGTGTACAGGATCGCGCCGACCCCGAGCAGCCCGTTCCCGAGGGTCGCGAGGTTGGCGAAGACGCGCCAGCGGTCCATCAGGTCCGCTCCCGGGCGATCGGGGTCTCGCCGGCCCGCACGCGATCGCCGACGGCGACCATCGCCTCCGCCCGCGCGGCCGGCAACAGGACGTCGACCCGCGAGCCCAGGACGATCATTCCGAACCGCTCCCCCTTGCGTCCCACGTGGCCCGGCCGGACGAACGAGACGAGACGTCGCGCGACCACGCCGGTGATCTGGACGACCTCGACCGGTCCGAGCGCCGTCCCGAGACGGTAGCGGCGCTGGACGTTGTGTTCGGCGTCGGGAAGGTACGCGGCGCGGAACCCGGACCCCCCCTCCGCGATCTCCGCGACGGTCGCGTCCAGCGGTAGGCGATTGACGTGCACGTCGGTGACGTTCATGAAGACCGAGATCCGCAGGCGACCCTCGACGGTCTCCACGGCGCGGATCCGGCCGTCGGCCGCCGAGACGATCCCCGCGCCCGGGGTCCGATCGGGATCGCGGAAGAAGATCGCGAAGAAGCCGCCGATCCCGAGCGCGAGAGCGAGCGCGAGCGCGAGCGCGCCCAACGCGACCCCCGAGAGCGAGCCGAACGCGAGCACGAGCGCGAGGAACAGCGCGACGAGCGCCGGCGGGCCGATCATCCGGCCGGCCCCGGGGGCGAACACGCGTCTAACCGGTCAGCACGATCTCGATGTTGACGCCGTCGGGGACCTGGATGCGCATCACCTGACGGAGCGCGCGCTCGTCGGCGTCGATATCGATGAGCCGCTTGTGGATCCGCATCTCCCAGTGGTCGATCGTGCTCGTGCCACCGCCGTCCGGCCCCTTGCGCACGGGGACCTTGAGGCGCTTCGTGGGCAGCGGGATCGGCCCCGAGATCGGGACGCCGGTCTTCTGGGAGATGTCCCGGATCTGGCTGCAGATCGAATCGACCTTGCGGGCATCCGTCCCCGAGAGGGAGATGCGGGCCTTTTGCGGCATCGATAGTCCCTCCCTTCGTCGGACCCCGGTCGGCGGACCGGCCTACTCGCGCTTCTTGACGTCGACGACGACGCCCGCCGCGACGGTCTGGCCCATGTCCCGGACGGCGAAGCGCCCGAGCTGCGGGAATTCCTTGTACTTCTCGATGACGAGCGGGCGCTTCGGCGTGATCTTCACGACCGCCGCGTCGCCGGTCTTGAGCGTCTGCGGGTTCTCTTCCGCCGTCTGGCCCGTCTTCGGGTCGAGCCGCTTCTGGAGCTCGGTGAACTCGCAGGCGACCTGGGCCGTGTGGCAGTGGAAGACCGGGGTGTACCCGACGGTGATGACGCTCGGGTGGTTCAGCACCTGGATGTTGGCGATGAAGCTCTCGACGACGGTCGGCGGGCTCGAGACCGGGCCCGCGACGTCGCCGCGGTGGATGTCGTTCTTGTCGATCCCGCGCACGTTGAAGCCGATGTTGTCCCCGGGGAGCGCCTCGGTGACCGCCTCGTGGTGCATCTCGATCGACTTCACTTCGCCGGACTTCCCGCTGGGCAGGAAGATGATCTTGTCCCCGGTCTTGACCTTCCCGGTCTCGACCCGGCCGACGGGCACGGTCCCGATCCCCGTGATGGTGTACACGTCCTGGACCGGGAGCCGGAGCGGCTTGTCGGTCGGCTTCTCGGGGACCTTGAGCGCGTCGAGCGCCTGGAGGAGCGTCGGCCCCTTGTACCAGGGCATGTTCGGGCTCGCCTTGTTGATGTTGTCGTCCTTGAACGCCGAGATCGGGAGGAACGTGACCTGCTC
>JASHUJ010000103.1 GCA_030040035.1 Thermoplasmata archaeon | reverse complement strand
GACGAGGTGATCGACCTCGCGACGCTGACCGGCGCGCAGGTCATCGCGCTCGGCGACGACACCGCGGGACTCGTCGCGACGAGCGACCGGCTCGCGCAGGGCCTCCTGGACGCCTCGACGGCGACCGGCGAGCCGCTCTGGCGGATGCCGCTCACCGACTACCACCGCGAGCTCGTGAAGAGCGATATCGGGGACGTGCGGAACTCGACGGAGATCCCGCCGGCCGGGATGCTCACGGCCGCCGCCTTCCTCGAGACGTTCGTGGGGAAGACGGCCTGGGCGCACCTCGACATCGCGGGGCCCGCCTACACCTCGACGTCGACGCGGAAGTACCAGCCGTCGTACCAGAACGTCGGGGCGACCGGCTTCGGCGTCCGGCTCGTCACGCGGTACCTGATGGACTCGGCCCGGACCACGTGAGGCGGGCGCCCCTCGGGATCGGAGCGGCGGGGCGCCGGGTCTAGGCGGCGACGATCTGCACGCTCTCGCCCCCGTGCCGGGTGGCGCGGGGCCGGATCTCGCAGAAGAGCGGGGTGTGGTAGCCGCCGCCCGTGATGAGGGCGGTCCCGACCGGAAGGGATTGGATCATCTCGGTCATCCCGTCGGTCAGCCCCTCGATCGACTGCGCGATCGCCCGGAGGTCGAGCGGGTTCGTGACCTGGAGGATCAGCTGGGTGTTGCACTGCGAGAGGACGCTCTTGTCGATCCGCGCGGCGCGCTGCGTCACGACGCACAGGCCGAGGCCGAACTTCCGCCCCTCGCTCGCGATGTTCTTCAGGATCCGCGACGAGGTCGCCGTGCCCTGCTGCGGCGCGAAGTTGTGCGCCTCCTCGATGACGAGGAAGAGCGGGGGGATCTTCCCCTTCTTCCGGTTGTCGAAGAGCGTCGTCGAGATCCGCGCGACCACGAGCTCCTGCACGTCCGGCGCGACGCCCCGCAGGTTGACGAGGGTCGCCTCGCCCTTCTGGACGAGGTCGTTGAGGCTCGTGCCCTGCGGACCCAGGAGCTTCGTCTGCTCGACGTACTCGAGCCGTTCGTGGAGCGTCTCGCCGACGGCGCCCTCCGCGTGCTCCGCCGCCCGCACGAGGTCCGCGACGGTGTACTCGGGGTTGCGCGCGGCCACCGCGTCGATGATCTGCTTGAGCGGGCCGAGGAACGTCTTCACGTTCGTGAGCCCCATGAAGACGAGGAGATCGCGCGTGTCGGTGTGCCGCAGGGAGAACGTGAGCGGTTTCGCGTTCGGGTTGAGGGAGACGTCGGGCGAGTACTCCTGCACCTGGCGCGCGAACCCCTGGGACTCGACGCCGAACCGCGCGTAGCCCCCGTTCTTCTGGGCCGGGGAGCGGAGCGAGCCGTACTCGCCGTGCGGATCGATGATCACGCACGTGACGTGGTGCCGCAGCAATTCCTCGATGAGGACGCCGAGCAGGTAGCTCTTGCCGCCCCCCGTCTTCGCGAGGACGCTCACGTGGCGCTGGACGAGCTGGTTGATGTCGAGCTCGACGCGCAGGGCGTGGTTGCGGAGCAGCCCCACGTACGCTCCGCTGTTCGCGTGGTGCTTCAGGCCGAGGACCTGGGCGATCAGCGGCTCCTCGGCGCGGAAGACGTGCGCGCCGGGACGGAACGGGATGGTCGGGAGCTTCACGAGGCCCTGGCCGTCCCGGTAGCCGATGATCCGCGCGATCCCGAGGAGGTTCTCGTGGATCGCGGCCTCTTCCCGGGGTCCGAGCGAGCCCGCGCGCTCGAGGTCGAAGTCGCTCTTGCGCTTCAGATCGTCGAGCTGGCAGAGGACCGCCCCGTGCGCCTCGTCCTCGACCGCGAGGTAGTCGCCGCGCTCGACGGGGTTCGAGAGGCTGAGGTGGAACTGCCCGAGCCCGACGTCGCCGAAGATGCGGCCGATCTCCTCCACGGTGCGATTCATCGAGGGTGCGGGATATTAGTATGATGCGCCAAGTGAAGCGCCCGGACCGGCCGCGCCGGGCGCCCGTCGGTAGACCTTATATCGCGTCCTCCTGTCGAACCCCTCCCCCCGAGGGGATTTTCCCGGCGGGGCGGCAGCCGCGTGACCGAAGCGACCGAAGAGCTCGAGAAGAAGCGGGCCGAATCCAATGTCCGCGCCGACGAGTCGCGCGCGCGCCGGGACCGGTTGAACGCCGAGGCCCGGGCGACCGCGGAGGAGCGCTCCCGCATCCTCGATGAGCTGCACGCGCGCAGCGCCGAGGCCCAGGACCACCGGCGGCACCGGGACGAGCTCAACGCGGCCGTCCGCGAGGAAAAGCGGCTGCGGGAGGAGTGGAACCACAAGCTCCAGGAGCTCGGCGACAAGGTCCAGGAGCTGAAGCGGGCCCGGGCCCCCCGCCCGGGCGCCGTGCCGGTCTGGCGGCTGCGCAAGGAGCTCAAGGAGCTCGAGTTCCGCCACATGACGACCGCCCTCACCGGGGACCAGGAGAAGCGCCTCATCGAGGAGATGAAGCGCCTCGAGGCCGCGATCCGGGACCAGGAGGAGCAGCTGCGGCAGGACCCCGAGGTCGAGGGGACGCTGCAGGCGTTCAACGAGGCCCGGACCGAGGCCGAGAAGCACCACGCCGCGGTCGGCCAGCTCGCCGAGGAGGCGCAGCGGGAGCACGAATCGATGGTCCGGCTCTACGAGTCCGTCGACGAGCTCCGGCGCCAGGCCGACGAGGTCCAAGCGAAGCTCCTCGAGGTGAAGAGCCAGGCCGACGAGGCGCACCGTGCGCACATCGCGGCGATCGAGGAGGTCCGCGACATCGAGAAGATGCTCTACGCGGCCCGGGGCGGCCGCGCGCCGGCGGCCTGGGGCGAGGCGGAGGCGCCGCGCGAGGAGGACTTCCTGGCCCGGCTGAAGAAGGGCGAGAAGGTCTCGACCGAGGACCTCCTCGAGCTGCAGAAGAGCGGCCGCGCCTAGCGGGGCTCGCCGGTGACGCTATCCTACGGCCCCGGCGAGGTGGACGCGGTCCTCTTCGACCTCGACGACGTCTTCGTCCCGCTCCGGACGCCCGGGTCCTGGCAATGGGCCTGGCGACCCCAGGGTCCGATCCTGGGCGAGCGCCGGGTCCGCGCCGCGGTGC
>JASHUJ010000102.1 GCA_030040035.1 Thermoplasmata archaeon | reverse complement strand
GCCCGGGTTGATCGCCGCGATCGCCGAGTTGTTCCACGATGAGATCGTACCGTCGTAGATGTCCGTGAGGATGGCGCCGGTCAGGTTGAGGTGGCCGGGCACGTTGCCGATGTTGTAGATGATCGTCAACGCTCCGCCGACGATGGGCAGCGTCAACGGCTGCGAGGGCATCGCGGCCCGCTCCGAGGCGTTCAGCGGTTCGTCGGCGACCGCGAAGTCGATCAACGGCGGGTTCTCGGAGAAGTGAGTGATCGCCGTGCCGGAACCTGAGGCGGGGTAGTTGACCTGAGCGCCGGTCTGGCCGGCGAAGTCGTAGACCCACGCGTCCATGAGCGGCGACACGAACTGCGCCCCGTCGCCCTGGAGCGTGACGCCCTTGGCGCACGAGGTGCTCGTGGTCGTACCCGAAGAGAACCACTTCTGCTGGACCCCGACCGCGAGCGTCGCGGCCACGATGATCACGATGACGACCACCGCGATGATCGCGAGGTTGCGCCGACCGGTGCTCCGGCGGACCACCGGCTTCGGTGCCGGACTCTCCGGCGCCGGGGTGGGCTCGGGAGAGCCCGGCGACGACCCGGCGGGCGGGGCGGGCGTGCCGCTCACGGGCCCTCCGCTCTCGACCCGTCTTCGACGGTTCGGTCCTTCGGCGCGGGAGCGCTCCGAGCGTCCTCGACCCGAGGACGGGCAGCGAAGCGGGCACCCAGACCAGCGCCTCGCGCAGTTCGTTCGGCCATGTCCACGAGTGCTTCGTAGTCGAATATAAGACCGGTAGTTGACCCGTTAGTCCAATAGTTTATCTGAAACCGTCGCACTTGCCCCTTCCGTGCGTCGCGCGCCGTCCGTGCATCTCCCCGCCCGCGAGCGGCGGAGGTTGGTCGGGATCGCGGAGGCCTCCCGCACGCCGACTCGATTGCGCCGCCGAATCGAGATCGTCCTCCGGGCGGCCGACGAGGTACGCAACCAGGAGATCGCGCGAGAGCTCGGCACCGACCCGGGCACGGTCGCGCGATGGCGGAAGCGCTTCCTACTCCACGGAACGGCCGGCATCCTCTGGGACGCGCCCCGACCCGGTCGACCCCCGATGGTGCCCGATGCCAAGGTCGGGCTCATCATCCGGTCCGCGGCGACCGCCGGTTCCTCCCCCGCGTGGTCCACGCGCCGTCTCGCCCGGGAGGTGGGCGTGAGCAAGTCCACCATCCAGCGCATCTGGCAAAGCCGCGGAATCAGCCCGTATCGGGGACCCCGCCCGGTCCCGCGGGAGGGTGGGATGCGCTTCCTCGAAAACGTGACCGATCTCGTGGGGGTCTACCTCAACCCGCCGGAGCGGGCCGTCGCGTTCTCCACGGACGAAACGATCGGATCGGGCGGGCTAAGACCTCGGAACTCCCAACCGCTCGAGCAACTACGGCGCCGTCAGCGGGGAATCGAGTTTCGCGCCTTCCTGCAGATCGTGGACCGGGAGACCCCGGCCCTGCTCGACGTGCACCTGCTGCTGGATCATCGGGTGGCCCCCGTTTCGCCCGAGCTCGACCGGTGGTTGCGACAGCATCCCCGGGTCCACCTCCACTATCTGCCGCTCGACCGCACCGGTTCGACACTCATCGATCGCCTGGTGGCGGACATCTCCCGGGGTCGGCCGCGTTCCGGAGAGTCCGGCAGCGCCCAACGGCTCCGGCACGCCGTCCGCGAGCACTATCGGTCGCACCCGGGACCCGCCGCCCCGTTCGTCTGGACGACCACCTCGGAAGAGATCCACCGATCCGTCCGGAGAACGGGCCATACATTGTCGAATTAATGGGACGACACGACCCGGGGTGACTCGGGCGAACTCGTTGCAGTTTTGGATCGCGTCCGCGACTGGAGCGGATCTCGGCCTGCTAGCGGGCGGGTCCTCTCCGGTTCCCGCGAAAATCCTCGCCGGTGGCCCGGGGACCCGGCCCGCGCTCGTAACCTTGAGCCGCCCGACCCGCCGAGGGGACGGGGTTCTCCGGCGCCGTCACCCTCGCGAGCCCGCCCTCGAAATTGACCCGGAGTCGGGACGCGCCTTCGATCGGGTCCTCGGGCGCGAGTCGCAAGTTCATCCACTTTCCGAGCCGGAGACCGCGGACGGAGCGTTCGGCGCCCCCAGGACCGGCCGAACGAAGCGGACCCAAGCAAAGCGGCGGCCCAAGAGCGAGTAGCGGAGCGTCGATTCCGATCGCTCGAGGGCAACTTCGCCGGCGATCGGTACCGGCGCGGCGCGCAACTCCGGCGAGAGGGGGATCGATCCCGACACCGCCGCTCGGGAGAGATTGTACAGACACAGCACGCGCGCGGGAGCCTGCTCGCGCCAGAACGCGAAGACGCCGGGGACCCGGACATCCTCGGCCAGCAGGCCCTCCGAGCCGAACTCCTCGACGTGCGCCGAACGCACTCGGATCAGCTCTTGGATGCGGTGGAAGAGCGAGTCGGGGCGCGTTCGCTGATCGGCGACGTTCCGGGCCGCGGGGGCATAGGGGGCGTCCTCGACCGGCGGTCGCAGGAGACGCTCGGGGGGCAGCGTCGAGAATCCGGCGTTCGCCTCCCCGGTCCACTGCATCGGAGTGCGGACGCCATCGCGATCGGGGAGGTCGAGCCGGTCGCCCATCCCGATCTCGTCACCGTAGTAGAGGAACGGGGCGCCGGGGAGGCTGAGGATCAGGGCGGTCATCAGGACGACATTGCCGTCCTCGCCGTCGAGCATCGGGGCGAGGCGTCGCCGCACCCCGCCGTTGAGGACCGTCTTCGGGTGGCGGCCGTAGATCCAGAGGAACATCTCGCGCTCGTCGTCACTGACCTGCTCGAGCGTCACTTCGTCGTGATTGCGCAGGAAGTAGGCCCAGCCGCACCCCGGCGGAGCCGGCAGGGTCGCCTGGAGGACGTGCCGGAGCCGCCGCGGGTCCTGCTCGGCGAGCGCGAGGTAGAGGTTCGGCATGAGCGGGAAGTGCATCACCATCGGAAACTCGCGCCCGTCGCCGAAGTACTGGACGGTCTCGGGCACCGACTGGTTGGCTTCGGCGACGAGCACCGTGCCCGGGAACTCCGCGTCGAGGATCGCGCGGAGCTCCCGGAAGAACTGGTGCACCTCGGGGAGGCTCTGGCACCGCGTTCCCTCCCGCTTGAAGAGATAGGGCACCGCGTCGCACCGGAACCCGTCGAGCCCGTGGCCGAGCCAGAACCGGGCAACGCGGAACATCTCGGCCCGCACTGCCGGCTCGTCGTAGTTGAGGTCGGGCTGGGTCGCGTAGAAGCGGTGGAAGTAGTACTGGCCCGCCGCGTCGTCCCAGGCCCAGTTGGACGGCTCGAGATCGCGGAAGATCACTCGCGTCCGGGAGAACTCCTTGCCGGAGTCGGACCAGAGGAACCAGTTCCGGTACGGCGACGCTCGATCCTTTCGAGCCTCCTGGAACCACCGGTGGTCGATCGAGACGTGATTCGTCACGAGATCTCCGAGCACCCGGATCCCCCGGGCATGCGCCTCCGCGACGAGCCGGTCGAGGTCCTCGATCGTCCCGAGGCTGGGATCGATCTCGTAGTGATCGACGATGTCGTACCCCTCGTCGCGCCACGCCGACCGGAAAAACGGGAGGAGCCAGATCGCTCCGACGCCGAGTTCGGATAGGTAGTCGAGCTTCGCGGTGACGCCGCTCAGGTCTCCGATGCCGTCCCCGTTCGAATCGTAGAACGAGCGCACGGGGATCTCGTAGAACACGGCACTGCGGAACCAAGCCCCCTCGCGCAAGCCCCGTTCCGCGACCATCGTGTCGACCCCTCCGGCCCCCTCGGATACGCGCGGGTTCAAAGGGTTCGTCCCCGAGTCGCGCGTCGGCCCCTCGACGGAGCTTCCGGGCCGGACGAATGGAATCTAGGCGGCCGAGCCCGCGACAAGGCCGACCACCTCGGGGGCGCCAGTCATATCCCGGCACGCGTCGTACAATCGGCGGGCGACCCCGAGATCCTGAGAAGCCCGCGAACCCGGATCGACCCGATGGTCCGTGAAGTAGGCACCGGTGACGCCCGCGATCGACGGATCGGCGGCAGCATAGATCGGGGTCACCGCGCCGGCCTCCACGCTCCGTCCGAACACTCGCCCGAACAACCGGATCGCCGTGGCCGTACCGCCTGGATTGTTCTGGCCAAACCCCGAGTGCACGAACCCGGGATGCACGGCGTTCACCGTGACCCCGCGCCCGGCGAACCGGCGGGCGAACTCGCGGGTCAGGAGGAGGAGCTCAAGCTTCGACGCGCCGTACACCTGGAACCCGCTTCCCCAGTTCGCGGGCCCCTCGAGATGGTCGAAGTCGACGGTGCGCCGCCGATGGGCCATCGAGCTCACATTGACGATCCGCGCGGGGGCGCTCGCCTCGATCCGGGGAGCGAGCAGCGACGTGAGCAGGAACGGCGAGAGGACATTGAGCGCGAAGGTACGTTCGTGGCCCTCCGAGGTCGTCTCTCGACGGCGGAAGTACGCGCCGGCGTTGTTGACCAGGATGTCGATCCGCGGGCACTCCGCCAGGAGTCGCGACGCGAGCGTCCGCGTCTCGGAGAGGAGGCCGAGATCGCGAACGCCGACGGAGGCGATCGACGGGTTCCCGGTCTCCCCCGCGAGGTTCCGGGCGATCTCCCGCGACCGTTCCTCGCCCCGGCCGACCAGCACGACCGACGCGCCGAGGCGTGCGAGGCCCCGCACGGTCTCGAGCCCGATCCCGGACGAGCCACCGGTGACGACGGCGGTCCGGGCGGAGAGCGGGGAGGGGCCGGGTGTGGACATGGACCACCACCGGAATGAGCCCGGCCCCGCTTAGGGGTTGCCGGGTGAACGGTCCCGCCGATTACGAGAGTCGGTACTCCCGCCGGCGCGAGTCGTGCAGGGAGATCGCCTCCTGGACGAGGCCTTGCCGCCGGAGGGACTCGAGCGCGCTCTGCACGGTGCGCCGCGGAAGCCGGGACATGTGCGCGAGTTGGGTCTGATCCAGCCCGCGGTACGTCTCGAGCAGGAAGAACAGGAACTTGGCCGCCGGCGGTCCCTTGACCGGTCGCGAGTGGCGGATCGACCCGAACGTATCCCCCCGCAGGCCGAGGCGTTCGGTGGCGAGGGGGGCCACGGACGCGAGCGAAACGTTGCCGAGGTTGGCCTCGGCCCCGAGTTCCCGGAGGAGCTGGATCTGCTGGGCTTCCAGCGGTGCCTCGAACAGCAGCGACTCGGGCGGGTGCTCGGCCGTGATCGAGCGCACCCAATCCCATTTGATCGCGCCGTCGGTGTCGTAGATGCCGACGCCGCGGCCGGACTCCCGGCTCTCGATGATGACGCGGCGGGGCCGCAGCGTGCGCGCGTGCGCGATCTGGGCGTTGGTCTCCTTGAGCGAGAGCTGGTGCTGGGGGTCCTTCTTCCCGACCTCGATGAAGAAATCGAGGTTGCGCTGCCGCACCTGATCAGCGAGCCGCTCGATCTGGACCCGGGAGAGCTCGATGATCCCGCTCGAGATCTCGATGAGGTCGAAGCCGAGCTCGCGTGCCTCGTCGAGCATCTGGCCGACGCGGTTGTGGACGACCGCGTACTCGAGCAGGGTGCCGCCGGTCGAGACTTCGATCCCGACGTCGTGGTAGCGCTTCACCCGTTCCCGGACGCGTTCCCGCGAGAGCAGGAGCGGCAGGCCCCAGCCGATCTTCGCGATATCGAAGTACGGGGCGAGGTACTCGAGCTCCTCCGAATTCAGCGTCCGCAACCGGTCGAGGACCGAGGTGATCCCGTTCGGACGCGGGCGGCTGATGCGCGGGGCGTTGGCCGGAAAGAACGCGGCCTTACCCCGGGAGGATGCAGAACCTGCCACCATTACGACCACCCGAATGCAGGAATCGCCCTTATTACGCGGTCCCGGCCTTTATCAGCCTTGCGGCGCCGGCTGGGCGCCCCGCCGACCCGCGGGGAGCGTCAGGCCGCCTTTGCCTCGGCGTCGGTCGATCGGACCGCCCGACCCCGTCCCGGTTGCGCGCTGATTTCGGCACGCACGCGACGCGCGAGGACGAGCTCGATCGCAAAGATCCGGATGAACGCGAGGCCGGTCGCGACCTTGCTCGCCCCTTCGACCCGGGGGGTGAACTGGTAGCCGACCTCGGTCACCCGGTCGCCCTCGGCCATCACGAGCACGAAGATGAGCAGCTTGTAGCCGCGGTAGAGCGGATGGAGAGGGACCCAGATGTCGCGGCGGAAGGCGAAGTAGCCCGATATCGGGTCGCGCACGCCGCGCGTCGATACCAGCAGAAGGCGGGCGAGCCATTCCGCGCCACGCGAGACCGTCCACCGGAAGGCCGTCCGGGGCCCGGCCGAACCGCCGGCAGCGTACCGACTGGCGATCACCAGCGCCGATCCGCCGCGCAGCGACTGCAGCATCGGGACGAGCAGCTCGGGCGGATGCTGAAGATCGGAGTCCATGACGACGACGAATCTCCCGCGCGCGGCCTCGATTCCCTGGCACTGGGCGCGCAGCGTCGTCTGCTTGCCTTCGTGGCACAGGAGACGGATCCGCGCGTCCGTGCGGGCGAGCTCGCGCACGTACTCTCGGGTCCCGTCGCGGCTCCCGTCGTCGACGACGAGTACCTCGTACGTCGGTAGCGGCTGGCGCCGGATCCGGTCCAGGACCTCGGGGAGGTTCCGCCGCTCGTTGAGGGTCGCGAGAACGATCGAGAGCTCTGGCGCCTCCGCGTCGGCAGGGACCGCAGGAGGATCGGGCTCCGGCATCGTCGGCTCGTCCCCCACTAGCTCGCCGCAGGTCTTACGGACCACGTCTGGAGGCCGTTCGGCTCGAGCGAGAAGTCCGCGACGCGGCCGCCCGCCTCGAGCACCGCCTTCGCCACCTTCGCCTTACGGGAAAAGTCGCAGAAGAGCACGATGTACCCCCCGCCGCCGGCGCCGAGGAGCTTTCCGCCCAGGGCGCCCGCCTCGCGGGCGCGGGCGTAGAGCGCGTCGATCCGCTCGTTCGAGATCCCCTCGGTGAAGCGCTTCTTGAACTGCCAGCCCTCGTCCAGGAGCCGGCCGAGCTCGTCGAGGTTCCCCCGGAGGAGCTCGTTCTTCATGTCGATCGCGAGCTGCTTCGTCGCGGCCAGCGCCTCGACGGTCTCCGCTCGCCCTTGCGCATAGTGAAGTTGCTGGCTCGTGATGATGTCGGTGGAGTAGTGGCCGATGCCGGTGTAGCAGAGCAGGAGCCGGTAGGCGAGCTCGTTCATCACCTCGGGGGCGATCTTGAGCGGGTTGACGATCGTCCGGTACTTCGAGAACTCGATGAAGTTGAACCCCCCGAAGACCGCGGCGTACTGGTCCTGCCGGCCGCCCCGGATGCTGAGCTCCTCCCGCTCGATGCGGTAGGCGAGCTCGGCCATCTCGTAGTTCGTCCAGGGTTCTCGCAAGTAGCGCTGGAAGGCGCCCACGAGCGCGACGGCCATCGTCGACGAGCCCCCGAGACCGGCGCCCGCGGGCGCGTCCGAGTGAAGGAAGAGCCGGATCCCGTCGCGGCCGGCCGCGTTCGGGCGCGGAGGGTAGAGGACCTTCAGGGTCGCCTTCACGAGATCGAGCTCGCCGTTGTAGACGAGGTCGGTCCCCTTCTCGTAGTTGACCGAGACGTTGTAGTCGAGCGACTCGACGAGCGCCCCGCCGTTGCCGTTCCGCTGGGTCTCCAGCGTCGCGTAGGCGAATTTGTCGATCGTGCAGTTCAGGACCGCCCCGCCCCGCTCCTCTGGGTACGGCGAGACGTCCGTTCCCCCGCCGGCGAAGGTGATTCGCAGGGGCGCCTTGCTGCGAATGACCGGCATCCCCCGCGATACCGGGAGAGGCCCCTTAATCCTTCCCCGGTTGTCGGCGGTCTCCGCCGAGGTCGCGCACCGGTCCGCGTCCGAAGCGCCCACCGATTTCGAGACTCCCCGACCGGTTCGGCCGCGCTTCGTACGGATCCGTCCCAGCAGCTCCGCGCGACCCCAGGGATCCTGCGCGAAGCCGATCCGGGGCTCCGGGCTAGGCCGCGAGGGCTTCGCTCCAGAGCGCCTCGAAACGGCTCACGAGGCTGCGAACGCTGGTGAGGTCATCGATGGCGATGCCGACCGGTGGCTTGCGGTTGGAAACGCCCAACGTCGCGAGTCGGATGATCCGCAGTCGGTCGACCGAGAAGAAATTGGAAGCGACCGGGCTGAAGTGCCGCACGTGGATGGGCGTCGGCGCGCCCTTCGCCTCGCGCTGCATCGCGTTGCAGAACCGGTGGTCGGCGGGCGTCGCGTCGCACACGAGGCGGATCTGCACGCCGCCCCGGGCCAGTCGGCCCAGCGTGCGGGCGAGCGCCCCGCGGAACGCGACCGGCGTCGCGAGCGGCCGAACGACGACCGAGAGCGAGTGCTTGGCCTGGCCGAGCTCGAGGAGGGCCGGGTGGGGGGCCCGGCCCTCGGCGACGAGGATTCGGACGGAGGGAGCGATCCCATCGCCGGGCACGTAGGACATCGAGTCCGCCGACCCCTTCGAGCCGAACGAGCCGGCGAGGAAGTTCGGGATCTCGGTCTCGTCCCGGTAGAACAGCTCGAGGCGTCGGAAGAGGATCGCCGGGTCGACAGCGCGGTAGCGCTGGGGTTTGCGGCCGTCTCCCGTGATGAGACCGCGGTCCAACAGGCGCTGGAGGACGCGGTAGCCCGTGGCGCGGTGGAGCCCGGCCCGCTGGGTCGCTTCCCGGGCGCCGCGCGAAGCGTCCCGCAGGGCGAGGTAGACGCGGGCTTCCCGGGGCGTCATCCCGAGCAGCCGGAACCCTTCGACCATCGCTTCGGCCGACGGGGGCGCTCGGGCGGCGGCCGACGGGACCGTCGGCGTCACGGAAGACCGCGGGGCCAGGAACGAGCCCGGGATCGACGCGGCGGACGCCGCGAAGAAGCCGGAATCGACCGGGGCCGGTCGCGCGAACGGGGCGCCGCTCGAGGTGTGCTGGGCCCCGCGCGGGGGCGGGTTGCCGTCGGCCCGCGCTTTCTCATCCGAAGTGAGACCGTTCGACTCGTCCCGGTTCCGGAACTGGTACATCGCACGTATGCATGCGTATGATGGCGTATATCAATCTTAGCCCCTCTTTGGGCCGGACGGGATCTGCGGAGGGCCCCGGTCACTCCGTAGGAGCGCCCACCGGATCGAGGGACCAGAGTCGTTGGGAGATCGGGCACGCCGTGTCGGCGAGCCCCCGTCGCCGGGGGGGCGGCAGGGGTGCGCCCGCCTCGAACCAGCGCGTGAACTGCTCGGTCACGGGACGGAAGTCCTCGAACGGAAAACAGGGGATCCCGACCCGTCGGCAGTACTCGAGCAGGCGCCGCCGGGCGAAGACGATGTCCGCCGCCTGTGCGCCGTAACGGTCGGTCGAGCCGTCCGCGACGAACACGACGCGATGGCCGTCCGGAGTCCCGTCGACGATTCCGGCCTTGCAGATCCCGCAGAGGCGGCACGTCGGGTGGCCGTACGGGTGCGTCACCTCGCCCCGGCCGTCGGGTCCGACGACCAGGTGATCGGAGCGGACGGGGAGGTGGAGATGCTCGCGCTCGAGCACTTCGCGAATGTAGAATTCGAGGCCCCCGGAGACGATCGTGACGGGCACCCGGTGACGCTGCGCGAGCTCGAGGAACTCCCGGGCGCCGGCCCGCAGCGGTACGCGATCGCGCGCGAACCGGGCCATTTCGGGGAGCCGGTCGAGCGGAAGGAGCGCGACCTGGCGCTGCCAAGCCTCCCGGAGCCCGATCTGTCCCGAATGGAGCAGCTGATCGATCTCGTGGGCGACGGCCTGGCCGTTCGGCGCGAACTCCTCCACCAGGAGGATCGCGACGTTCGGTTCGACCAGCGTCCCATCGAAGTCGAGGACCACGTCGAGCTGATCCGCGGCACCCGCGTGCTCCGTCGCGCTCACGGATCGCTCACCGGGGTCACGGTGACGTACTCCACTCGGAAGAACATCCAGCGCTGGTTGTTCGTCCCCGTGATCTCGAAGTTGAACACCGGGGACGGGATCGTGACGTTGAACGACAGCACGGTCCAGTTGATCGGCGAGAACCACGTGACGTTCAGCTTCACGGCCAGGATCGTGTCGATCGTCGCGTGAGCGAGGATCGTGACCGCGGTGGAGTTCTCGTGGGGACGCTTGGTGTAGCCCGTGTCGTTGCCCATGAGCGAAACGGTGACGTGGTAGGACCCGGGGCCGAGATTGACGGGCGTTGTGTGGAAGACCTGCCCGGGCGTGACGTTGCCCGGACGGGGTCGTTGCTTTCCGTAGATGGTCGAGATCACGTACCCGCTGGTCGTCCCTCGCTGTGATTCGACCCGACCCGCGTGACTCGGCTCGAGCCCCGCGGTCGGGGCGAACACTCCGCTGAGCGGGGCGAGGGGCGGGCCGAACGTCTCGAGCGGACCGGTGTAGTTCCGTTGGAAGAGGATGATCGGTCCCAGGTACGTCGTGGTGACCCAGCCGCGGACGCCCCAGTACGTCGTGTTGTAGATTCCCGTCGACGAACTGCCAAGGAACAAGGGAATGTGGCCGCCGTGCTCGGATAGCAGAACGAACTGCGTGCTGGTGTTCGCGTCGTACGGGAGATACGAGGCGTTGAACCCGGCCAGCAGCGGGTAAGCGTAGCGATCGTTAGCGAGCAGCGGGAACAGCTCGGGCGAGACTCCGACGATCGCGTCCGGACCGATCGCTCCGATCAGCCGTTCGAGCTGCTGGTAGCCGGTCGTGTTGATCGACGGGCCCAGACCCAGGCTCGCCTGCTCGGCGAACGGCCGCTGCGTCTTGAGCGGCGCCGCCAGCGGATTCAGCGGGTTCAGAAAGAGATTGAAGACGATGATCCCGGTCACGACGGTCGCGACGATCGTGGATCGACGCCGGGCGCTAAGTCGACGATTCCTCGCTCGAACGGGCGCAGCCGGCGTCGGGATCTCGGGCGGGTCGTCCGGGGCCGGGGGTGCGCCCGTGACGCTCGCGCCCGAGGGCCGACCCGCGGGGCGCGGGGCGACGGGTACCGAGGTGGACCCCGTCCTCGAGGTGGCGATCTCCGCCCGAGTCCCGATCGCGCGAGCTTCCCCCCGGTGCACCCAGCGCTCGAGCTCGGCGAGGCCGTAGGCGAAACCGATGAACAGGACGGCCGCGCTGATGAACGCGTACTGGTTGCCCATCCGGTAGAGGCTCGCGGTCGCGAGCGAGCTGAAGGCGATCCACGGGACCGAGATCACGAGCGTGCGCGGCGCGAGGAACGGGATCAGGGCGAGCGTCCCGAACATGACGAGCCAGAACACGACCTTCTGGGGCCAGTTCGAGATGAAGTTCGCGAACGTGAAGTTCGCCGCGTAGACCGGTTGCGCGAGCGACAGGCTGTACTTCGCGGGCAGCGGGGGCAGCCCGAGAAGCCCGCCGCCCTGGCGGACGAGCTCGTGCAGCAGAACGTAGGCGAGGACCGAGGCCAGCAGCAGTCCCAGGGAGGCCCGGATCTGGCGATCGCGGGCGACGGCGGACCCGACGCGCCGGTACACCCGACGCAGCCCCACCCGGACCGATCCGTACGACCGACGTGACCCTACGAGCTGGGTCCGGACGAGCTCGGCGGCCGGGAGGATGAACGGGACCAGGAAGAAGATCCCGATGAAGAACGTGATGACCGGAGTGATCTCGAGCGTGACGAACGCGACGACCATCACCGGGATCGCCCAGACGTAGCGGCCGGTGAGCCACAGGTAGAAGAACGTGAACGTCTCGAGCGGGATGAACGCCTCCCAGTGGAAGCTGAAGATCCCCGAGAACGCCGGGAGCCACGCGAGGTAGACCCCGGCGGCGATCAGGGCCCAGCGCTCGGAGCGCATCCGCTCACGCGCGATCGCGAAGAGCGGCCACGCGGCGAGCGCGAGGGCCGCGTCCTGGAGGGCGAAGAGCGTCAGCGACGAGGGGCTGATCGCGTAGACCCCCGCGACGGGGTAGGCGAGCAGCACGGGGTGGACCAACAGGTACGAACAGCGATCGTTCCGCCCGCAGTTGGTGGCCTCGTAGAACGGGAACGGCTTCCCTCCGTGGATCGTCGACGAGAGGGACTGCATGTTGACCGAGAGGTCGTACGTCCCGATCGCGTTGAAGTGGAGCTCGAGGAAGTTGATCCACGTCCCGGTGAGCGCGACCGCGAAGTACGCTACCCCCAAGACCAGGACCCAGCGATAGACGGGCCAGGCCGAGAGTCGACTGATCCACCCGCGCCTCACGTCCCTCGAATCCTCTCGAACGATGCGTGGCGGCCCGTATAAGGAGTGGTCTGTCGAGCGGGTGCGTCACCTACCGTTTCGAGGTCGGCAGCGCGGCCCGGACGCATACCGGGGGCGTCCGTGGGACGCTCCCGGCCCACGTCGCGTCGGCGCACCCAAGAAAGCTGCGGTCTGGACGAGCCGGTAGATTGAGAGCCCCGTGGGGTGATGAAAAAGAGGAAGAAAGAAGGGGTTGACTCCGGGGCTCGACACCCCAGATCCCTACGTGATGTAGCCGCAGGAGTCCGACGGCGCGATCGTGGTGATCTCGGTCCCGATCGCGTTGTTCGTGCCCAAGTCGCCCATCACGGGCCACGCTCCGACCGTGTAGCCCATGTCGAGGCCCGAGTAGCCCGGGCCATTGACGTAGGTCAGGTTCAGGAGGTTGTTCGAACCCTTCGTGATCAGCGAGACGGGGGCCACGAACGGCTTCGACTCCAGCGCCCACGGGCAGGGGGTGAACCCGGCACCCGTGCCGATGTAGTTGATCGTCGGGTAGTTCTCGCTTCCCTGGAGGAGCAGCGAGACCGGTACCGTCGTCCCGTAGACGAAGTAGGTCGAACTGTAGTCGCTGCCCTTCTGCTCGATCGAGAGCGTGTCGTTCTCCGAGTTGATCGCGAAGTTCACGCCCGAGGGCAGGGGGCCCGAGAGGCTCACGCCCGCACAGTTGTAATTGCTTCCGTCCAGAATGACGTTGATGTGCGAGTAGAAGCTGTGGACGTTGATCACAACGCAGTCGTACGAACCGCCGACCTCGATGGTCGTCGTCCATCCCTCAGCCGTCGCCGGGGTGTTCTCGAAGTTGTACGTGACCAGCGCCGGTGCGACCGGGGTTCCCGAGATCCCGCTGTAGCAGTACACCGAGGTCGAGGTGTTCTCGAACAGCGTGCAGAGGTTTCCCGTATTCCATCCCGGGTTCGGTGGCCCGAGCATGGGGGGCAGGTTGGTGTTGGACGCCCAGCTGACGGGCGCGATCCCCGCCGCGCCGGGGAAGGCCAAGAAGGCCATTCCGATCAGCGATGCTACGGCGACCCCGACTCCCATCTTTGCCATTAGTCTCATGTGCGGTTCCTCTGCTTGTCAGCCTGACCCGGCTTGGCAGAGCGAGCGAGTGCCTCCATATAAAGTCTAGTTTCAGCAAACTCCGAATGCACCCTAGGACGAGAGAGGGCGTAGCACGGCTCGGGGTTTCCCGGGCCGTGCGAGGGGGTGTTTATCGCCGAGAAATCGAGGGAAACGCTGCCGACCGCACACGCCAGCGCGAACCGAAAACTCGAGGGAGTCGCGGGGCGAACGTCGCCGGCGGGGTCTCAGCTACTGCCGGAAAGTAGGATGATTTGTGGGCCTCCTTTCGGATCGCAGTCGGACGGGGGATTGGGCCCGCACCGAGTCGTGCGCTCGAACTCGCGACCCCCAATTGGCTCGGCGACCTCAGGACGGCGGAGGCGTGGGCGGGTTTCTCGATCCGGAGGTGGTCGAAGAGGTCGGAGGACGCGGACGCCATCGGCGATACACGATCACGCAAACCCCGCCCGCGACGGCGGCGATCGCGATTCCCAGGGCCGCGAGCTCGACCGGACTCACCGAGGACGTGGAGTGGGTGGGAGCAGGGGGCAAGGGTCGGTCCGCCGAACTGGTAAGGTTCGTCCAGTTGGTGCCCGAATACGACCACGTGTCGTTCAGTCCCGGGCTCAGTTGGGTGCTCGAAGGGGAGCCGCCGAAGAGGACGAAGTACCCGTCGGCCGCGTCGTACGCGAACGCGCCGGCGACGCGGGCGGATGGTCCCGGAGGGGTACGGGCCGGCGCCCACCGACCGTTGGCTCCCAGGATCCACGTCGAGGAGCTCGCGGAGCCCGAGAAGTTCGTGGCTCCCCCGAAGAGCACCCCGTACTCCGCCGAGTCGTCGTACGCCACGGAGGCGAGCACCCGACCGCTCGGCGGATCACCGGAGTTGATCTCCTGCCACTGACCCGAGATCCACTGCCAGGAGTCGTTCAGCGAGGACGCGTTGCCCTGGCCCCCGTACATGTCGACGTAATCGCCAAGATCCCAGTAGAGCATCGCCGCCCCGAACCGCGGAGGGATGAGCCGGGGGGTCTCGTGGATCGGGGCCAGGGTCCACGCACCTCCGGCGAAGGTCCAAGTGGAGGCGGTGGTCGCGTTCTGGGCGGACGAACCCCCGAACAGAACGAGCGATCCGGCCTCCGCATCGTACGCGCACGACGACCAGACCAGCGGGGGCGGCGAGACGGCCGGATGAAGCTCCGTCCAGTTCCCGTGCACGAATTCCCAGGTGTCGTTAAGTAAGGGCCCACCCGCTCCGCCCGCTTCCCCCCCGAAGAGGATCGCGTGGCCCGAGGCCGCGTCCCACGCCACGCATGCGCCGATCCGGGGCGGGGGTGCGATGGATTCGTTGAGCTCGTTCCAGCGACCGTGCGCGAAGGTCCAGGTGTCGTTGGCGCCGTTGGAGCCACCGAACATCAGGACGTAGTGATCGACCGGGTCGTAGACCATCGCTGCGCCCGATCGCGGGGCCGGATAGTACGGGATCCCCCCGACGGCGGGACCCGCCGCCGACGTCCTCATCGGCGTCGCGGCCAGAGTGAGGGCCAGCAGGACCAGAACAGAGGCCGTGACCGCGCGACGCGTTCGGCTGGACGACATGGGATCAGTCATCGATCGCCGAGGCGGGCTCCAACGGCGGCGATCCGGCCGACGCGGCGCCCGGGCGCGGTTCCGGGGAAGATGCGCCTGCGGGGTCCGGCGCGGCTGCTCGCGGGTCGGACGGTGTCCACGGTTTCGGTCCCTCGCGCGGCGGTACGGACCCCCGGTTCCGCCGAATCGCGAGCCACACGAGAGCGACCGCTGCCAACCCGACGATCACCGCGATCCCGAGGTACTCAAGCGTGTGCGAGGACGCGACGCCCGGGGTCGGTGGGGCCGGCGGTGTGGGCGTCGCGGTCGGCAGGAGCTGGGACCAGTTGCCGCCCGTGAATCTCCAGGTATCCCCGAGGGCGCCGCCCGTACCCGAACCGCCGAACAGGACGACCACCGAGTCGGGGGTGTCGTAGGCCAACCCCGCCGAGCTGCGGGCGGGCGGGGACCACGGCGTGATGTTCGTCCAGATGCCGTTCAGGAACATCCAGCTGTCGTTCAGCGGACCGGCCGGGCCCGATCCGCCGAAGAGGAGGGCAAGCCCGTCGATGGTGTCGTACGTGAAGCTCGCGCCGAACCTGGCGGAAGGCGCGGGGAAGGGGGCGAGCTTGGTCCAGTTTCCGGGCGAATAGACCCAGGTGTCCCCCAGGATCGCCGTCGAGTTCTCCCCCCCGAATAACACTACGAGCTGCTGCGGCGGATAGTACGCCATCGCGCTCTCGGCCCGCGGGGACGGGGAGACCGGCACGACGACCTGGGTCCAGTTCGCGTACGGGAACGTAGTGTTGGTGAACGTCCAGGTATCCCCCAGATAGCCCGTCGGCCCCACGCCCCCGAAGAGGATCAGCTCGCTCGCGTTCGCATCATACGCTAGGGACGCGCCCGCGCGAGCAGAGGGCGCAGCCTCGAGATCGGTGACGAGAGGGGTCCAGACCCCCCGGACGAAGGCCCAGGTGTCGTTGAAGTCCGTCGTCCCGTTGGTCCCTCCGAAGAGCACGACGTACCCCGCGACCGTGTCGAAAGCCAGCGAGGCATCGGCGCGCGCGGGCGGGGAGATGGGGGGGGTGAGCTCCATCCACACGCCACCGAGGAACTTCCACGTCTCGTTCTCATACACCCCGGCAGTGCTCTCCCCGCCGAACAGGAGGACGAAGCCATCCTTCGTGTCGTAGGCGAACGAGAGCCCGCTCAGCGCGGGCGGCGAACCGATCGGGGTGAGATTGACCCATCGGCTGCCGGCGAAGACCCACGTGTCGTTGAGGATCGGGGCATCCCGTTGAGGTTCGCTGAGACCCCCGAATAATAGGACGTTCCCCGCCGCCGCGTCGAAGACCATGCTGCCCGAGAACCGGGCGGTCGGGTAGAGATCGGTGACGATCTGGCTCCACGCGCCGTGCGAGAACTCCCAGGTATCGGAAAGCGCGGTGTCGGACCGGCTAATCCCGCCGAACAGCAGCAGGCCACCCAGGGGAGCGTCGTACACGAGGTTCGCGTACCCTCGGCCCGGCGGCACCGCCGAGGGGATCAGCTCCGACCACGAGCCGTGCGAGAACGTCCAGGTCTGGTTCGAGGTCTCGTTTCCCGCTCCGAGCAGGCACGAGCTGCCGATCTTGATGGAACCCCCGAACATGACGACGTACCCCGCCGCGGCGTCGTAGGCGAACCCAGCGGCGACACGACAGCTCGGAGCGCTCGACGCGACGAGTTGCCCCGTGATGTTGGTCCATGTACCTCCCTTGAAGGTCCACGTGTCGTCGAGGTACGAGGTCGCGTTGGATCCCCCGAACAGCACGACGTATCCGTCCGCGCCGTCGTACGTCATCATCGCCTTCTCTCGGCCCGTCGGGCTGTCCTGGGGTTCCGTGATGTTGTACCAGCGACCGCCGTGGAACGCCCAGGTGTCGCTGTAATAGCTCACGTTGCTGATGCTCGAGTTCGCGACCTTTGGCAAGTGGTACTCGCCGCCGAAGAGGAGCACCTCGTCGTCCGCGGCATCGTAGGTCATGCTCTCTTCCGTGCGGATCGACGGATACGGCGAGACGGGCAGCAGCTTCCACGCTCCGTTCGAGTACGTCCAGGTGTGATCTCCGGCCGATCCACCGTACACGAGGACGTAGCCGTCGGCAGCATCGTACACGATCGAGGCTCCCCAACTGGCATTAGGGCTGGCGGCGGGCACTGCGTCCGGGTCGACCGAGCCAATCGCCGAGGCGCCCGAATGTCCGCAGGAACCCGACACTCCTCCAGCTCCCGCCGTGCAGTGGATCGGCTGCCCCTGGGCGGGACCCTGGCCCGACTCCAGTGAACTCATCGCGGACGCGACCTGAAGAACCGCCGCGCTCTCGGAGGGCGCGTTCGTTCTTACCGAACCGAGCGCGTCCAGATGGGCCAGCGGCGCGGCCGCAGCCCACGGGGTAACTCCCCCGCCCAGCATCAGTAGCACCGCCACCCAACTCAGAGTCGAGGGGGTGCGGATCCGGTGATGACTCCGGGACCCTGGATCCGGTGGGAGAAGACGGTACCCCCGCAAAGAGCGTCGATCCATCACTACGGGAGCGAAATCAGCACGGAGGGTGATAAAAATAGGTTCTGAGACGGTCGATTCGATCGAGCGGCGCCCGAGCGGGCAGATTTCCAGCCGTCATCGGACGGACCGAACCAAGGACGGGGACCCAACCGCCTAGCGCCTTCAGACATGTGTTGGAGTGGGGCGTTCTCAACCGGGCCGGCGACGGAGTTCCGGCCCGGGCGTTGTGGGTCCGAGCGTACCGGTCTGGGGCGGCAAGTCGGCTTCGCGACCAGGCCGCCGGCCGCCTCGTCCCTTGTCCGAGCCGTGGTTGTCGACCCGATTTCCGCGATGGGGCCGATCAAGTTCGGAGCAGTCCCGGCGACGTGCGTCTCGCTCTCGCCGAGCGACTGAGACGGTCCCTGCTTCGAAGCCGCGCCCACCGGCGTGAAACGAGCGTGCCGGTGGGCAAAAGGAACTTAAACCCGTTTATACGCATCAATGCGTGTCGGATATCTTCTTGGGATGTTTCCCGACCGCCGTTCCTACCGCATTTGGTTACCGGTCGTGGCCGCGCTCCTCGTCGCCTCGGCCACGATCGGGCTGCTAGCGCTCGCGCCGGACTCGGGCGAGCGGGCGCACGGTCTCTTCGACCGAAATCCCGCGCCCGGTGGGGGCGCTCAGCCCCCCGGTGCGACCCCGGCGAACTGCTCGCAGGGGACGAACGTGATCAAAGTGGCCCCCTCGACCCCGGATCTTCCGGTCGCGCTCCTGAACGACTACAACGCGCTCGGTGCCCTGGGCGGGGGCACGATCGACCTCGAGTCGGGAGTCTACGTGCTCAACGCGACGCTCGTCTTTCGCGGCTTCGGCAACATCTCGATCCAGGGGGTCGGGCCGGGCGCGACCATCCTGTCGATGCCGAACGATCCGGTCGGGAACTTCACGTCGACGACCGGCCAGGAACTCGGCCTCTGGAACTACACGCAGGACCGCGTCGTCGACGGGTCCGTCGCGGACTTCATCCGGGTCAACGGCCCGGCGCCGATCGACAACTTCGAGATGTGCGGGCTCACGCTGCGGGCGGAGGCGAACTCGGCGAGCGAGGCCTGGGACGGCTCGCTCCTCTTCGACTCCAGCGGCGGCGACCACCACGTCTACGAGGACCTCGCCCTCACCGGGTTCTACGGGCCCAGCACGATCCCCAACGGCATCCACCTCGAGAACTTCTCGAACACCTCCCGCGCCTACGACTACGTCGTCGCCAACGTCACCGCCGACAACAACTCCCTCCCCTTCGACTACAGCCCCTGGGTCGTCGGCGGGCCGAA
>JASHUJ010000101.1 GCA_030040035.1 Thermoplasmata archaeon | reverse complement strand
AGAGCTCGGACCGACGCTCGCCCCGAGGCGGCGGTTCGATCTCGCCTACGCTCGGGTCCTCGCCCGTCGCCGGCAGGCGGGAGAAGCGATCGCGAATGTCCCGGCTCGTCGCATCGAGCTCGAATCCTCCCGAGACGACGAGGACGGCGTTCCGCGTGCCGTAGAAGCGCTGGTAGTACCCGCGCAGCTCCTCGGGCGTCAACCGCTCGATGTCCTCCCGCCGCCCGAGGGGATCCCAGCGATACGGATGGAACCGGAAGCCGAGCTGGTAGAGTTCCTCCTCGACCCGGAACTCGGGCCAGTTCTCGTTCCCCTCGCGCTCGGAGTGGATCACCGTCCGCTCGCGTTCGACCTCGGTGTCGGTGATCAGCGCGCGGGTCATCCGGTCGGACTCGATGTCGAGAGGGACCTCGAGGTGGCCTCGCGGCACGGTCGTGAAGTACGCGGTGAAGTCCGTGTCCGTGAACGCGTTGATCTCTCCGCCGACGCTCACGACGGCCCGGTCGATCTCTCCCTTCGCGTAGCGGGGCGAGCCTTCGAAGAGCATGTGCTCGACCCAGTGGGAGGCGCCCGTGATGCCGGGCCACTCGTTCTTCGATCCGACCCGGTACCAGACCCACACGCTCGCGGTCGGACTTTCGGGCAGGGGCGCGAGGAGAACGCGGAGTCCGTTCGCGAGCTCGAGATTCCGCACCCGGGGCCGGCCGACACCATCGTGGGGCATGTCGCTTAGGGCACTCGGGGCCGCTTATAAGCGCCGGGCGGGCGTCCGGCGGTCACGCTCTCCGCCCCCGAAGGGCGTTCTTCTTCGGCGGCCGCCGCCCTCCCGACGGACGCAATAGTTATGCGAGCGACCCCGCCATCGTTCGGCGTGCACGCGGCGATCCGCCTAGTGCGCCCGGCCAACCTCGCCGTCTCGTTCGTCGGGACGATCGTCGGCGGGCTGGTCGCGCGAGGCGCCGGAGTGTCGGTCCCGGCGACGCTCTGGGTCTATCTCGTGCTCGCGGGGATCTCGACCGCGTGCGTGACCGCCGCCGGCAACGTGCTCAATGACGTCCTGGATCTCGAGGTCGACCGGACCAACCACCCGGACCGACCGCTCGTGACGGGAGCCGTACCGATCGGCACCGCCCGCGGCTTGGTCGTGGCGCTGTTCTTCGCGGGGCTGTTCCTGGTGCTCCCGGTCATCGCCGTGGCCCCGCTCGTCGGTGTCATCTTCGCCCTCGCGGTGGCTGCACTGCTGGGCTACGAGTTCCTCCTCAAGGCTCGGGGATTCGTGGGCAACCTCGTGGTCGCCTTCCTCACCGCCATGGTCTTCCTCTACGGGGGGGCCGCCGCGGGGAATGCGGCGTTGCTCCTTCCCTTCGCGGGGATGGCGTTCCTCGCCACGTTGAGCCGCGAGGTCATCAAGGACATGGAGGACGTCCGGGGCGACGTCGGGCGCACGACCTTGCCGATGACCCACGGGCTCCCGTACTCGACCCGGGTGGCCCGGACGAGCGTGCTCGCGGCGGTGGTGCTGAGCGCGGTCCCGCTGGCGTGGTTCGTCGCTCCAGCATCGGCCGCCGGGATCGTCTATGTCGGGATCGTCCTGCTCGCAGATCTCGTCTTCGCGGTGTCGGTCCTCCATCTCCCCCAACGGCTCCACTACGAACAGACGATGAGCAAGGTCGCGATGTCGATCGCCCTGTTCGCGTTCCTGGCGGTGGCGTTCCGATGACCGCGCCCACCGGCGCCGGACCGGGACGGGTCGAGCGCTACCTCGCGCAGCAGCTTGAGGGCGGTCCGCTCCATTTCACGCTGATCGATCCCGACAAATCCCCCGGCGAGACCGCCGGCCGGATCGCCCGCGGCGCCGTGGACCTCGGGAGCCACCTCATCCTGCTCGGCGGGTCGACCGGGATCTCCCCGGCGGTGGTGGGCGTCGCCGCCCGGGCGATCAAGGCGTCCGTCTCGGTCCCAGTGGTGATCTTCCCGCAGGGGGCGGACTCGATCTCGCCGGACGCGGATGCGGTACTATTCATGAGCCTCCTCAACTCGCGGAACCTCGATCTCGTCGTCCGCGCGCACGCGCGGGCGGCCCCCTTGATCCGATCGATCGGCCTCGAGCCGATCCCGATGGGCTACCTCGTGATCGCGCCCGGCATGCGCGTCGGAGAGGTCGGGCAGGTCGACGCCGTCCCGCGGGACGACCCGGCGGCAGCGACCGGCTACGCGCTGGCGGCCCAGTATCTCGGGATGCGGTTCGTGTACCTGGAGGCCGGCTCGGGCGCTCCCGCCCCGGTGCCGATCGCGCTCGTGCGCTCGGTCGGCACGGCGCTCTCCATCCCGCTCATCGTCGGCGGCGGGATCCGCTCCGCTCAGGACGCCCGGCCCCTGCTCGAGGCCGGCGCCGACATCCTCGTGACCGGCACGATCACGGAAGAGCAAGGGCTCGGCGACGCCTTCCGCGGCATCGTCGAGGAGGTGGGTCGGGCCCGTGGCCGCTGATCCTTCGCCGACCGGGCCTCCGCACCAGCCGGTCCGACGGGGCCAGGTGCTGTTCCGGGCCCCCTCGCTCGCGATCTCGATCCCGGCGATCCTGGCGGGGAGCGCCGCCCTCGCGGCCCTCGTGTGGTGGCCCGACCGGACGCTGTTCCTGGAAGGGTTCGGGTTCGTCTTCGCACTCTCCGCGCTCGTCGGCACGTTCGTCACGACCCCGATCGCTCGGGCCCTCGGCGGACGATTCGAGCTCCGTCGCTCGGCGTTCCTCGCCCTCACGGTGGTGGTCGTTCAGATCCCCATCTCGCTCGTCTGGCGGGCCGCCTGGCAGACGTGGCCCGCGTCCGTCCCGAGCCTCGAGCTGCTCGCGATCCTGCTGGTCGGCCCCGCCTTCTGGTTCCGCCACCTCACGCTCTTCGGGGTCTCGCGCTCGAGCCACGTCAGCTCGCTCCCCGCGTCGCTCCTCCCGCCGGTCGTCTACCTGATCGGCCTGTTCGCCGTCACCTCGCTGACCGTCGCGAACCTCGTTGCCGCGCTCCTCTTCCTCGCGCTCGCGTTCGTCTGCGCGATCGCCCTCCTCCACGCGGCCGACCGGCCGATCCGGCGCGAGTTCCAGATGTCCGGGGTCTCGCTCATCCGTCCGATGCTCGACCACGTCGGCGAGCGGGATCCGGGGGCGACCCGGGCCCTCGAGGCGTTCTTCCTTCGCGGCGCGATCCCCGCGGACCTTCGAGTGAGCCTCCTCACCTTCGGACGCGAGGGGCGGGTGCACGCGACCGTCGCGCTCCCCACCGTCCATCCGGGTCCCTTCGCCGCGCTCGGCGCGAGCGATCTTCCCCGCAAGTTCTCCGAGCGGCTGGGACCGGAGGCGGGGACCGTGCTCGTACCGCACACCCCGTCGGACCACGACCTCGACCTCCCGTCCGAGGACGAGGTCGCCCGGGTCGCGAACGCCGCCCGCGAGCTGCTACCCAGCCTCCCGCCGGCCGCGCGGCCCCGGGCGAGCCCCCTCGTCCGCCCGTACGCCGGTAGCCTCGCGCGCGCCCAGCTGCTCGGCGACATGGTGCTCGTCGTCGTATCGCAGGCGCCGCAACCGACCGACGACATCGCCTACAGCGTCGCGGATCGCATCGTGCGGGAGATCGCGCGGGACGGGGGACCGCCGGTCGCCCTGATCGACGCCCACAACTCCTATGTCGAAGGGGTCGGCGACATCGCCTACGGGACC
>JASHUJ010000100.1 GCA_030040035.1 Thermoplasmata archaeon | reverse complement strand
GGTCGAACGTCTCCCGGAAGAACCGGCATCCCTCGAGCACGTTCGACTTGTCCACGCACGTCACCCGGCGCCGACCGTCCTCGGGCGCGCCTCGGGGGCGTTGGCGGGCGATCTCGAAGGCGTAGCGGATCACGCGTTCCGCCCCCTTGCGGGTGATGACCCGCGTGTCGATCGCCACCTCCGTTTCGTCCGCCCGGCGGAGGCGACCGCGGGCGGGCGTGTAGAGGCCCTCGGTGTTCTCGCGCACGATCACCAGGTCGACGTCCTTGGGCGACCAGACCTCCCGGTAGGCCCCGCTGATCCGGTGCTGGACCCCGGGGTAAAGCTTGCACGGCCGGACGTTGGCGAACAGATCGAGGCCCTCCCGGAGTCCGAGGACGAGCGCGCGACCGGCGAGGTCGCCGTTCGGCAGCGTCGCGCCGGGCCATCCTACCGCGCCGACGAGGATCGCGTCGCTCGAGCGGGCCGCCGCGGCCCCCTCCGGCTCCCACTCCTTCCCGGTTCGCAAGTAGTACTGGCCCCCGCCCGCGTAGCTCGTGAGATGCCAGGGCGCGGGACCTCCCTCCGCCAGCGCGGCGAGGACCTTTTCGCCCTCCCGTACGACCTCGGGTCCGGTGCCATCGCCCGGGAACAGCGCGATCGCGTAGCCGGCGTCCTTCATGCGCGCGCCCCCGCGGAACTCCGCCGGGCCTCGAGCTCCCGCCGGACCTTCTCGACCAGGCCCCCCGCGTCGAGGAGCTCCAACAGGTGCGGGGGCAGCGGCGGGAACTCGACCGAGCGTCCCGTCCGCACGTTCGTGATGCGGCCGGCCCGCATCTCGATGCGCGCCGGGTCCCCCATCTCGAAGATCGCCCGGACGCCCTTCGCCTCGACGGTCGGGATCCCGAGGTTGATCGCGTTCCGGAAGAAGATGCGGGCGAACGAGTCCGCCACGACCGCGCCCACCCCGATCGCACGCATCGCCTGGGGCGCGTGCTCTCGGCTCGAGCCGCATCCGAAGTTTTCGTCGGCCACCAGGATGTCGCCGGCGCGCGCGCCCTTCGCGAACTCCGGCAGCGCGATCTCGAAGACGTGCTTGCGAAGCTCCTCGGGGTCGATGATCGTCAGGTACTTCCCGGAGATGATCTGGTCCGTGTCGATGTTCGGCCCGAGGGTCCAGACCCGCCCCTCGATGAGGTCGTTCACCCGGCCGGCCCCCTAGAGCATCTCCCGCGGGTCGGCGATCTCGCCGCGGATCGCGGTCGCGACGACCGCCGCCGGGGACATGAGGTAGATGCGGGCCTCCTTCGCCCCCATGCGTCCGGGGAAGTTGCGGTTCGAGGAGGAGGCGCACGTTTCGTCGGGGGCGAGGATCCCCATGTTCCCTCCGAAGCAGGCCGAGCAGCTCGAGTTCGTGAAGACCGCCCCGGCCTCGGTGAACGTCTCGATGATCCCTTCGTGCAGGCACTGGTCGTAGATCTTCGTCGAGGCGGGCGAGACGATGAAGCGCACGCCGGGCGCGACCTTCTGGCCCTTCATCAGCGCCGCGCCCTCGCGGAGGTCCTCGATCCGGGCGTTGGTGCAGGAGCCGAGGAACGCCTGGTCGATCTTCACATGCTCCCGCACTACCTCGGGCAGCGGACGGACGTTGTCGGGAGAGTAGGGACACGCGACCATCGGGGGCATGCCCTCGACGTCGATATCGAGCGTGCGCTCGTAGCGGGCGTCGGCGTCCGCGGCGAGCGGATGCATGGCATGCTTGGCGATCGGGCGCAGATAGTCGTACGTCGTCTCGTCGGGCGCGACCATGCCGGTCTTCGCGCCCATCTCGGTCGTCATGTTGCAGATCGTGAATCGCTCGGGCATCGAGAGCCCGCTCACGGTCGAGCCGGTGTACTCGACGGATCGGTACGTCGCGCCGTCGGTCCGGATCTCGCCGAGGATGCGCAGGACCAGATCCTTCGCCGTCACGCCCCGCCCGAACGAGCCACGGACGCGAATCTGGACGGAAGCCGGCACCTTGAGCCACAGTCGACCGAGCGCGAGCACGGCGGCCATCTCGGTCGGCCCGATGCCGGCCGCCACCGCGCCCATCGCCCCGAGCATGTTGGTGTGCGAATCGGTCCCGACGGCGAGGTCCCCCGGAACGACCCAGCCGTTCTCCGCGAGGATCTGGTGGCAGATCCCGTGCTGACCGACGTCGTAGAAGTGCGTGAGGCCCGTCTCGGCCGCGAACTTGCGCAGGATACGATGGAGCACCGCCGCCCCTTCGGTAGAGGCAGGCACCCAGTGGTCGATCGCAATGACGACCCGGTCCGGGTCCCAGACCTTGTCGGCCCCCATCTGGTGGAAGGGCGCGACCGTTTGCGCGCCCTGCTCATGCATCATCGCGAGGTCGACGTTCCCCTCGATAATCTGCCCGGGGACCACGCGGTCGACCCCCGCCGCCCGCGCGAGGATCTTCTCCGCAAGCGTCGCTCCGTGGCCATTCGCGCTCGTCATGCGTTCGCCACCCGGATCCCCACCGCGTCGACCATCGCCCAGAATTCCTCGTCCGACAACCCCGGCTGCTCGAAGAGGCCCCGGTATTCCTCAAGGAACTCCCGCAGGTTTTCCTTCGAGTGGGACTCGGTCCGGACCTTGATGCGCTGGAGGAGTTCGACGAGCACCGGATCCGGCGCGACGAGACCCCGCTCCTTCAGCTTCTCGACCAGCGCGGCCTTGCCCGTGTGTTTTCCGAGGATCATCCGTCGCTGGCGGCCGAGCGATTCGGGTTGGATCGGCTCGTAGGTGAGCGTGTGGGCGAGGATCCCGTGCGTGTGGATCCCGGCCTCGTGGGAGAACGAGTTGTACCCGACGAGCGCCTTGTTCGCCGCGATCGGTACGCCCGAGAGCTCCTCGACGCGACGGGAGAGCTCGTAGAGCCGCTCGGAGCGGATCCCGGTACGTACCCCGTAGAGCGACTCGAGCGCCTCCACCACTTCCTCCAGCGAGGCGTTGCCCGCCCGCTCTCCGAGACCGTTGACGCAGACGTGCGGCGCCCGAACGCCGCACTCTACTGCGGTAAGGGTATTCGCCGTAGCGAGGCCGAAGTCATTGTGGCAATGGACGCTGAGGTCCTTCGGCTGGACCCGGCGCTGGAATTCCGCTAGGTACCAACGGAAGGTGAGCGGCGTCATGATGCCGACGGTATCCGCGACGACCAACCGGTCGGCCCCCGCTTCCTGCACCGAGCGGTACAGATCCTCGACGAAATCGAACGGAGCGCGGACGGTGTCCTCGGTGACAAACGCGACGTGGAGTCCGGCGTCCTTGGCTCGTCGGACCGCCGCGAGGCTGGCGTCCTTGACCTCCTCTTGACTCATTCGGAGTTTGAACTTCAAGTGGACATTGCTGGCCGCCACAAAGATCGCGATGAACCGGACGCCGCTCGCGATCACCGCATCGACGTCGGATGGCACGGTGCGGGCGGCCGCGAGGATCTTCGCCTTCAGCCCCGAGGTGGCCAGCAGCCGAACGGCACGCGCTTCCTCCGGGGAGACGACGGGGATGCCGGCGTTCAGGAGGGGGACGCCCGCGTCGGACATCAGCGTCGCGATCTCGAGCTTCTCCTCCGGGGAGAAATGGACCCCCGGAGTCTGCTCCCCGTCGCGCAGGGTCTCGTCCCAGATCTCGATCTCGGGGGCGAACTTGCGCGCGCGGGACGTCCGAGGGTGGTAGTTCTCGACGAGTCGAGGCTCCCCCATTGACGTTCTACCGGCACCGTTCCATTTACGGTTGTCGTCGCGGGAGCGCCCCCCGTCCTCACGCGCCCATAAGCGAAAGTAGCGGGAGGACCGTCGCTGCCCGACCGGGGAGTGCGCTGTGGACGCGACGGACCGGACGGTACGAAAGTTCGTGTTCGACTACTTCCTTGAGCACGCCTACGCCCCGTCCGCGCCCGAGATCTCGGCGGGCGTCGGCGCCGACCTCGACCGGACGAAGCAGGCGCTGCGCGCGCTGGACGAGGCGCACCATCTCAAGCTGCTCGAAGGCACGACCCGGATCCTCATGGCGTTCCCGTTCTCGGCCCTCGCCACGCCGTACGTCGTCGTGCGAAGCAACGGACGTCGGTACTTCGCGAACTGCGCCTGGGACTCGGTCGCGTTCCACCCGATGTTGGGTGAGGCGATCCGGGTCGAGTCGTACTGCGATCGCTGCGCGCGACCCGTTCGGTTCGGGCTCGATATAGGTCGACCCCGCGCGGACGGCGGGGACCTCCCATCGGTCGTCCTCGGGCTACCCGCATCCGAGTGGTGGAAGGACATCACCCGGACGTGCGCCAACACGATGGTGTTCTGGGGGCCGGAGGAGTCGGCCGCTTCCAGCTCGAGCGAGCCCGGTCGCCTGACGGTCGACCAGGTGCTCGCGATGAGCCTCCCGATCTATGCGGGGAAGATGCGCCTCGAGTACGAGCGGCCTCCGCCCGAGGTGCTCCGGGCGACGTTCTCGGGACTGGGACTGACCGGCGCGCATTGGAGGCTATAGTCTCGGACTTTCACGAGGAAGGCCGAGTTTCACGGGATGAGCCTTTTATAGCCACCCGACCTCAAACGAGATACCCTCGCGCGTTCAGGTGTTTCCGAGGATCGCATGACCACTCCGGCATCTCGCACCGTCCCCCTCACCGAATCCCCGACCCCCGGCGAGGCTCCGCCCGCTCTCGAGCTCGCCGATCTCAGCGTGATGATCGGGGGGCAAGGAGGGGACGGGACCCTCACCGTCTCGGACCTGCTGGGTCGATACTTCCTGAAGCGCGGGCTCTACGTCTACACCTCCCGCAACGTTCTCTCGCGGATCCGGGGCGGACACGCTGACGCCTCGGTTCGGGCGAGCCGCGAGCCCGTCGCAGCGGTCAAGCCCCAGGTCGACGTCCTCGTCGCGTTCGACAATGAGGCGGTCGAGATGGGGACGGCGGAGCTCGCCGATCACGGCTTCATCATCTACGACTCGACGACGTTCCACGTCGATCGTCCGAACGCGGCCGGCTTCCCGTTCGCGACGCAGGTCGGCGGCCCGCTGGGCCAGCCGATCTTCAAGAACACGGCGGCGTATGGCGCGCTCTCGGTGCTGCTCGGCTTCGACGTCGAGATGACCCGGGCGGTAATCCAGGAGCGGTTCCAACGCCGGGGCGGCGAGGCGCTCGAGAAGAACCTGAAAGCGCTCGAAATCGGCCGGAAGGCCGCGCTCGAGGCCGCCGGGGTCGCGAATCGGTACTCGGTCGCGTCGGGCGACGCGAGGGACCAGATCCTCACGACCGGCAATCAGGCGGTCGCGATGGGGTTCGTCGTGGGCGGCGGACGCTTCTTCGCGGGCTATCCGATCACGCCCGCGACCGAGATCATGGAGTACCTGCAGCGGTATCTCCCGTCGTTCAGCGGGGTCGTTCGTCAGGCCGAGGACGAGCTCGCCGCGATCAATATGATCATCGGCGCGGCGTACGCGGGTACCCGCGTGATGACGTCGACCAGCGGGCCCGGCCTCTCGTTGATGACCGAGGGCATCGGTCACGCTGCGACGGCCGAGATCCCGATCGTGGTCGCGGACTGCCAGCGCGTCGGCCCGTCGACGGGCCAGCCGACCCGCAACGAGCAGTCCGACCTCTCGCACCTCGCCCACTTGGGCCACGGCGAGTACCCGCGGTTCATCATCTCGCCGTCCACGCCCTCGGATTGCTTCGAACTCACGGTCGAGGCGCTCAACCTGGCCGAACGCTGGCGGGTCCCGGTCATCCTCCTCCTCGATCAGGCCCTTTGCCAGAACACGGTGTCGAGCGACCGCTTCGATCTTTCCCGCGTCCGCGTCGATCGGGGCAAGCGGCTCAGCGGCGAGACCGTCGCCGCCCTCCAACAGTACAAGGTCTACGAGATCACGGAGGACGGGGTGAGCGCGGTCGCGCCGCCGGGCACCCCGGGCGTCTGGTCCGAGGTGACGGGGAACGAGCACGACGAGTGGGGACACGTCTCCGTGAATCCGGTCAACCGCGTCCGCCAGATGAAGAAGCGAATGGAGAAGATGGTCAAGGCGCGCGACGAACTACCGCCGGCCCGCCTCTTTGGTCCCGCGAACGCCAAGATCGGGCTGGTCGGGTTCGGTGGAACCTCGGGTCCGATCGTCGAGGCGATGCATCTCCTCGAGTCGCGGGGGGTTCCGACCCGGTACTTCCAGGCGCGGACGGTCTATCCCGTGCCGGCGCACGAGCTCGACCCGTTCCTCGCCTCGGTCGACGTCGCCTACGTCGTCGAGCACAACTACACCGGCCAGTTCGCCCGGCTGATCCGCGGGGCGCTTCCGTGGCACCACGCGAAGCTGCGGTCCATCCTGAAGTACGACGGCTACTCCTTCCGCGCGCCCCAGATCATCGCCGGCATCCCGGAGGTCGCGTAACCATGGTGCAGTCCGCGAAGGCCGTACCGCCGATCTGGTGCCCCGGGTGCGGCGACTTCGGCGTGCTCGCTGCGGTGAAGCGCGCGGCCGCCGACCTCAAGATCCCGACCCACGAGCTCGTGCTCGTCGGCGGCATCGGGTGCTCGGGCTCGATCCACAACTTCCTCGAGATCAACGGCCTGCACGCCCTGCACGGTCGCCTCCTCGCCCAGGCCGTCGGCGTGAAGCTCGCCAACCCCGCCCTGACCGTGGTCGCCGCCGGTGGGGATGGGGACGGCTACGCGATCGGAATGGGGCATTTCATGCACGCGTTCAAGAAGAACGCGTCGATCCTCTACATCGTGATGAACAACGAGACGTACGGGCTCACGAAGGGTCAGGCGTCCCCGACGAGCCAGATCGGGTTCGAGGGGAACGTCGAGCCCCCCTTCCGACCGATCCTGACCGCCCTCTCCATTCCAGCTCCGAACTTCATCGCCCGCACGTTCTCCGGCGACCCGAAGGGCATGACGGCGATCCTCGAGGAAGCGCTGCGGTTCAACCGGGAAGGTCGCGGGTTCGCGTTCGTCGAGGACCTTTCGCCCTGCGTCACGTACAACGACACCTACAAGCTCTGGCGCGAGAAAGTGCTCGACGTCTCGAAGCTCCCGGACTACGACCCGACGGACCGCAAGACGATGTTCCGCCTCTGCTACGAGGTCCTCGAACAGGGCCGGATCCCGATCGGCGTCATGCACCGACCGAAGGAAGCCGCGCGCGAAGGTCTCGAGGCGAAGCTCCTCGGCGAGAAACTCGGTCCCGCGCGCACGGACATCGAGCTCGCGCCGAACCTGACAGGGTACCAGAAGCTGATCGCGGGCCTCGCGTAGGCCGGGAGGTCGGCCCCGCGCCGGACCCGGTCGCGGCGCCCTCGGGGATGTGGCTCGGCGTCGACGACACCGATAGCCCGCGGGGGGGCTGCACGACCTGGGTGCTCACCGAGCTTCTCGCCCTGGCGCGGTCGCAGGGGATCGACCTGATCGGGGAACCTCGGCTCGTTCGCCTGAACCCGAACATCCCCTGGAAGACCCGGGGAAATGCGGCGCTGTCGGCCCAGTTCGGACGGGGGCGAGGGCCGCGCCGTCGCGTGGGCCGCGTCGGCGGGCGGACCGTCTGGGCGTACGACCACGGCCGCCCGTTGCCGACCCAGGACGTCGAGTCGTTCCGTACGCTCGCCTGGCAGTGCATCGCGGAGCGGGCCCCCCGACATCCGGGCACGGATCCCGCATTGGTCGTGACCCGACGGCGACTTCCGGCCCGGCAGTACTGGGACGCCGTCCGGGAGGTCGTTCCCGTCGGCGAGTCGATCGCATCGCTTCGGGCCGCCGGGGCCTGGTGGAAGGTTCGCGGGGGAGCGCGTGGCCTCACCGGGGCGGCGGCGTCGATCGCCTGGCCCGCGCGCAGAGTGACGTGGGAGCTCACAGCCTACCGACGCCCGGAGCGGTGGGGCACACCGCGCGCGGTGGAGGCGCGAAGCGTTCGGGCGGCGGCGCGCCGACATCCGACGATGTTCCTCAACTACGATGCTCGGACCCGACGGCTCCTGGTCGCCCCGCACACTCCCTGCCCGATCCTGTTCGGGCTGCGCGGGACCGACCGGAGGGAGTTGGTCGCCGCCCTCCGCGAGATCCGGTCCGAGGCCATTGACCGATGGGTGGTCTTCCGCACGAACCAGGCGACCGGCGACCATCTGGAGCGGCGGAACGCCCGGGAGCTCGGCCCCTACACCTCGGCACGGCTTCGAGCCGTCGTTCGGGCGCGGCCGATCGATCTCCCCGGCGGACACGTACGGCTCGAGGTGGAGGATGGGGAGGGCCGGGCGATCGAATGCCTCGCCTTCGAGCCGACGAAGACGCTTCCCCGCCTGGTGCGCGCCCTGCGGCCCGGCGACCTCGTCGACCTCGACGGGAGCCGGGGCCGATCGCCGCCGCTCCGCCTCGAAAGCGTGCGGGTTCTGCGACTCGCGCCCCGGTTCGGACCGGTCCGCGGACCGTACTGTCAATCGTGCGAGCGACGCGCCCGGAGCCTCGGGAAGGGCCGGGGATTCCGGTGCGACGCCTGTCGCCGCCGGTGGCCCCCGGAATCAGCGGCGTCCCCGCGGGTCGAGGCCCCGGACCTACCGCCCTGGACCCATCCCACGCCATCCGCCCGACGCCACCTGCATCCGCTGGCGGCCGAAGCCTAGTCGTTCCGCCGCGGACGAGAGCTTTTGAGGGGGAGCCGAGTGATTACGTAGCGGAGGCCGGCTCCATGAGCCCCTGTCGGTCCGACGCCCCGGAAGCCCCGGGGAGACCCACGGGACCCCGGACGGACGGTCCGTGAACTGCCCCGCCTGCGGCCAAGACATCGGCGCCGACGTGCGCCAATGCCCTCGCTGTCACCTGCCGGAGTCGTTGTTCTCCGCGGTGCGCGACGTCGCGGGGTCCGGCCCAGCGCAGGACCCGGCGTATCTGCGGACGATCGGCGAGCTTCTCGCGACGGTCGATCGGGATCCCGCGGTCCCGCCGCCGGCGGCCCCCGCGCCGGGCCTTTTGGGCCGGTCGGCCCGCTTCCCGTCCCTTCCCGCCGCCGCCCTCCCTCCGGTGAAGGAGTTCCGGGCCCCGCCATCGATCCCGCAGCTCCACGATCTCCCCGTGCTACCGGAGGGCGCCCCGTTCTCCGAGACGCGCCGACGCCTCGATGAGTACTTCTTGCTCGGTCGACGCCTCGGGCTCGACTTCACCGATTTCGAGCGGAGGTTCGGCGCGGCGACGCTCAGCGACGACCTCGCGTCGCTCGACGTGCTCGTCCGGGAGATGTTCGTCCATCTGGCCAGCGTGCTCGCCGAGGAGTACGAGTCCGCGCTCTCCCGTCGGAACGAGCTCGCCCAGTTGATGCCCACCCGCAGCGCCGACGTCGAGTTCGACGCGATCCGACGGGCGATCTCGAACGGCGATCTCGCCGGCGCGCAGCGACGTCTCGTCCATATCCGGGACCAGCTCTCCCGCGCCGAGGAGGAGTGGGAGGTCGGGCGGATCCTGACGACCGAATGCGATCTCCTCGTGGAGACCCTCCGCGACCTGGGCGGGGACCCGACACCGGCACTGGCGGCCTTGGAAGAGGGCCGCGCTGCCGTCCGCCGCGGACGCCGTACCGACGCCGAGCGGCTCCTCGCGCACTCGGCGATGGTCCTCTGGGCGCTCCTCGAACCGAGGTTCCTCGACGACCTGAAGCGCCTGCGCGACCGAATGATCGAGGTGCGCTCGAGCGGCGGAGACGTGGGCCCGGCGCTTCGGGCTCTGCGGGAGGTCGCGGCCGAGCTCAAGCTCCGGAACTTCGGGGGCACGATCGTCGCGTACCGCGCGCTCAAGGGCGCGATCGATCCGGTCGGCGCGCCGGAATCGGCCGTCCCGATCGAGGTCGCTCCCCTCGGCCGGCCCGCGCCCTCCCTCTAGTTAAAGAACCCCGCCCGAGTGCCGCGGCCGTGCCGTTCGCGCCCCTGCGCGGATTCCGTGACTATCTGCCGCCCGAAGGGGGGGCCCGATCCGAGATCCGCCGGCGAATGCGCGCCGCTGCCCGTCGCGCGGGCTTCGCCGAGCTCGAGACCCCGTGCGTCGAGAGCCTCGAGCTGTACCAGGTGAAGAGCGGCGAGGAGATCGCGAAGCAGACGTGGACGTTCTCCGACAAGGGCGGGCGACCGGTCGCCCTCGTCTCGGAGACCACCCCGTCGGTCGTGCGGGTCTTCGTCGACCGCGCCAAATCGGCCTCCCTGCCGGTCAAGTGGTTCACGATCTCGAAGACGTGGCGCTACGAGGAGCCCCAGATGGGCGCCGGCCGCACGCGCGAGTTCACCCAGTTCAACCTCGACATCCTGGGCGTGCCGGGAGTCGAGGCCGACGCGGAAGTTCTCGCCGCCGCCGCGCTCGTCCTCGACGAGATCGGCGGTGCCGGACTCTACACGATCCGGCTCAACGACCGGGCGGTCGCGGAAGGGATCGGCCGGCTGTACGGAGCCGCCGACCTCGATCGGTTCTTCCAGGCGGTCGACCGGTTCCACAAGACGTCGCCCGCCGACTTCGCCTCGAACCTCGCGCTCGCCGGCGTCGGGCCGCAGGGCGCCCGGGAGCTCGCCCACCAGTTCTCCGAGGTGGGCGCCGGTCTCCCGCGGGAGGCGGCCGAGGCGTTCCTCCACCGGTGGGTCGATCGGGGGCTCGACCTCGCCGCGCGGACCGGCGTCGACCGGGTCCGTGCGCTGCTCGGGCTGCTCGATCGCGCCGGGATCTCCGATCGCGTCGTCTTCGACCCGACGGTCGTCCGGGGCCTCGCCTACTACACCTCCACGGTCTTCGAGGGGTACGCGCGGAGCGGGGAGGCCCGCTCGGTCTTCGGCGGAGGACGCTACGATCACCTGGTCGAGCTGTTCGGGGGCCCGCCCACGCCGGCGGTCGGGCTCGCGATCGGGGACCAGACGCTCGAGGTTTTGTTACGGGAAGCCGGTCGGTGGCCCGACGGCGAGCCCGGGCTCGACACGTACGTCGTCGTGGTCGAACCGAGCTTCACGCCGGAGGCGGTGGCGATCGTGCAGGAGCTCCGCCGGGCCGGACTGAGCGCGGAGTGCGACCTGCTCGCGCGATCGATGTCCCGCCAGCTCAGGGAGGCGGCGCGCCGCCGGTGCCGTCGAGCCCTGATCGTGGGGCTGAAGGAGGCGACGCCGGGTGCGCTGGTCGAACGTGATCTCGCGACGGGTGCGCAGCGGGAGATCGCTCGGGACGCGCTGGCACGACCGGCGTGATCGATTCGAACGTCGTGCCGTCCCAGAGCAGGATGCCGTCCGGGGACACGGCCCCGTCGACGTACCCGTACCAATAGACGACCGCGCCTTCGCCGAAGATCTCGGTGTAGGGGCCGAGCTGGCGCTTCAGGTTCTTGCGGAGCTCGACGTCGTCCCCGAAATTCGCTTTCGATTCGATCCACGTGAGCTTCTGGCCGTAGAAGACGATCGGTTCGTCGAGCAGCGCGTCGGGCGTCTTGGCATACTTTCCGCGGAGGTCCTTCTCCGTCCGGTATCCGATGCCGTGCTTCTCGAGCCAGCGCTGGAGCCGCTCTTCGCCTCGGCGCCCGCGGTCCCGCTGGAGCTCCATGCCCCGCGGCGAGTAGATCATGTCCGCCGCGAGCAAGGCCTCGACCTCGCGCCGCAGGCGGTCGTCGGGGGCGGTCTCGGGGTGGAGGAACGTCTGCCAGACCTTCTTGCGGGGGATCCCGAGCTCGCCAAGCATCTGCTGGCCCATCAGGACCGGGGGGAACTTCCACTCGGCGGCGATCTCGAGGATCGAACGGCCCTTGCGGTACTGCTGCACGAGCCGGGGGACCTGGCGCTTGACGACGTAGAATCGTCGGGTCGCGTCCCGCGTGACGCGGTGCGTGTGGATGACGAACAGCAGCTCTTCGTCCCAGTGCTCCGCGTGCGCGATCCGGTGGACGTCCTCGTACGTCGCGAGGGCGTCGTAGAGTCGCTGGTAGGTCTGCCGATCCATGCGCGATCCGAGAGCGAGGTACGCCCGAGCGAGCGCCCGAGGCGTAAAACGTACCGGGGCCCGGAGCCCCCGACCCCTAATCCCGCCAGTCGATCCCGATCGTCCGCAGGCCGAGCTTCGGGATCGGAGCCGGGCGGCGCTTGTGCCGGTGGCGCTCGACGCGCTCCAGGACCCGGCGGACCCGCTCCAGCGGGATCGCGGTCAGCCGGGCGATCTCTTCGTCGCCCCGAAGCTGCTCGAGCCCGAACAGGACCCGATCGGCCTCGTCGTACGTGAACCCGAGCTCGGACTCGTCGGTCTGCCCCTCCCAGAACCCCGCGGTCGGGGGTCGCGCCAGGATGCGCTCCGGGAGCCCGAGCTCGCGGGCGATCTGGCGTTCCTCGGTCTTGTAGAGATCGCCGATCGGCAGTAGGTCCACCCCGCCGTCGCCGTGTTTGGTGAAGTAGCCGAGGAGGATCTCCGACTTGTTCCCCGTGCCCGCGACCAAGCGGTGCCGCTCCCGCGCGATCGCGTACAGGGCCACCATGCGGACCCGGGCCGCGACGTTGCCGAGGGCGATCCGGTCCGAGAGTTCCGGCAGCAACTCCCGGAACGCCGCGATCACCGGGGCGATGGGAACGGTGCGCATTTCGATCCCGAGTCCCTGACCGAACGCCTCCGTCTCCGCGAGCAGCTCCGGCGGGAACTGCGCGTCGGGCATCTGCACGCCGAGGACGTGGTCCGGCCCGAGGGCGTCCCGGGCGAGCCGGGCGACGAGAGCGCTGTCGATCCCCCCCGAGAGGGCCACGACCACGCCGTCGAGGCCGGGCGCGAGGGCGTGGGCGCGCAGGAATTGGTGGATCGTGGCGACGGCGAACGGCGGGGCGCGGGGAAGGAGGGCGCTCACGCTTCGACCCCGAGACTCTCCAGACGCTGCACGGCCGCCCACTCTTCGCGGCAGGCGCAGGCGAGTCGCTCGAGCATCGAGAATTCCTGGGTCAAGCTGGCCTCCTCGATCGCCGCGAGCACGTCCCGGTCGCACCGACCGCAGTTGTGCGGACCGCGCGGCAGCCCCCCGGCCGTCGGGAACGAGACGAGACGCGCGGTCCCTCGCCGGAGGGCCCCGCGACGCAGCGCCTCGACGACGCTCCAGAGCCACGGCGGCCGGTACCGGCCCCGGTGGTAGAGCCATTCGACGACCGTGCCGTTCTGGATGTGCACCGGGTTCACGGACAGGCAGTCGAAACGGCCGGCCGCTTCCCCGATCGAACGGACCGCGTCCGCGACCGACTCGCCCTCGGTGAGGTACGGCGGCTTGAGGAGCAGGTACGCCTTGGTCGAGATTCCGAGGGCGCGAAGGCGTTCGGCCGCGGCGAAGTACGCGTCGGGACCCGTGCTCTTGTGGACGTACCGGGCGAGCACGAGCGGATCGGTCGATTCGAGGCCCAAGGCGACCTCGAGCTCGCCGCCGAACTCGGCCGTGAGCGGTGCGAGCTGCTCCTCGGTCGCGAACTCGGGCAACGTCTCGATCAAGAGCCGGCGCGCCCGGCCCGCGAAGGCGCGCACGAACGCCCGCCGGCTCTCCGCGTCGACCTCTCGGTCGTCGAGGAAGCTCCCCGACGTGTAGACCTTCACGTACGGCTCGTCCCGGTAACCATCGAGCGCCTCCTCGATCTGGCGCCCGAGCTCCGCCGGGCTCGCCGAGCGCCCGAGCGTGTCGCGGGAGTACCCGCACATCGAGCAGCCCTTGACGTCCGCCCAGTAACAGCCCCGGGTCTTCAGGATCACGACGTAGGCCCGGACCCGTTCGCCGTGCAAGGCCTCGGCTTCGGTCCACCGGTTGACCAGCCGCCCCGCGCTGTCGGGTGCGGCGGGAGGGGGCCGACGGTCCCGCGCCACCGTCCGGGCGAGCGACGCCGGGCTCATGATTCCTCGACGTCGATCTCCACCGAGTCGCGGTCCTTCACCGGCAGCGCCTCCCGCAGACAGTCCGAGGCGACGAACTCGACCACGTCCTTGTAGTGCGAGCGGTCGGGGACGATCAGGTGGCACGCATGGCCGTTCATGCGGGCCGCGTAGCAGGTGGCGCCCCCGAACGTGCGCCCGGACGCGGTGAAGCCGTCGATCCGGATCCCGGACCACTCGCGCACGAGCTCGATCTTCCGCAGGGCGGCCGGCCCCACGCGGACGTTGAGCGTGCCGGGGTAGGGCGTGTAGCCGAGGCGCTCGGAGAACTGGACGACGTACCCGGGCTGCGTGAGGTAGTAGCGCCCCTCGCCGAGTCCGCTCGTCACCTCGCCCGAGAATGAGATCCGGGCCGCGCCCTCGAAGATCCGGCGATACCCGTGAAACTCGGTACGGAGGACGGACATCGCCTTCGGGGTCAAGAGGAGGCGCTGCCGGCGCTGCGCGAGCGCGCGACTGACGAGCCCTTGCTTCTCGAGCGCCACCAAGTACCGGTCGGCCGCCTGCTGGCTCATCCCGATCCGCTCGCCGAGCTCGCGCGAGGTCCACACCACGGGAGTATGGTCGGCGCCGGCGAGCGCGAGCAGCTTGAGGACGGCCAGCTCCTCGCCGCGCGCGCGGGGTCGTCGCGGGTCGTTCGTGGGCGCCGCGGTCACGACGAGGACCCGCCGCCCTTCGGCGCGTTCACGCTCACGACGTTCGAACCGCGCAGGACGACCCGGCCCAGATGCCGCTTCACTTCGGCCGTTGTCTCCTCGGCGTCCTCGAGGACGAGGTTCATGTGCTCGTCTGCTCCGACGAGCTTGCCCGTGAGGATACGGGCGTCCTTCAGCGTCAGGGAGACCCGCTGCTGGACGAGCCGGTCGAGGAGATGGGGGGGGCCCTCCGTCACGGCCGAAGCGACCCGGGCGCCGTCCTTTAGCGTTTCCGTGCCTCGGGGGGCCGCTGACGCTAAGCCCGACGCCCGGCTCGCGCCCGTATGAAGTCCTCGCCCCACGTTTCAAAGGGCCTTGACGACGTCTCGGTCGGCGTCAGCCGGATCTCCTGGGTCGGGGGCGAGACCGGCGAACTCGTGTACCGGGGCTTCTCGATCGATGAGCTCGTGCCCGGCGTGCCCTACGAGTCGGTCGTCCACCTGCTCCTCTACGGCGAGCCGCCGAGCTCGGATCCGTCCCCGGAGATCGTCGAGGGGCTCCGGCGCGCGCGGCCCGTTCCACCGTCGATCGAGCGGGTCGTGGACGCGCTCGACCCGCACCTCCCGCCGCTCGAGGCGCTACGTACCATCCTCTCGGCGCTCGGGGATGGATCGTACGGTTACCCTCCCACGGTGGAAGAGGGCTTGCGGCTCATCGCGCGGGCTCCGGTGCTCCTGGCGCGCTACGTCCGACGGGCGGCGGGCCGTCCGCCCGTCGCCCCGCAGGAGGCCGGGAGCCAGGCCGCCAATTTTCTCTGGATGCTGACCGGCGAGTCCCCGGAGCCCGCGAAGGTCTGGGCGCTCGAGGGATATCTCGACCTCCTCGCCGACCACGGCATGAACGCATCGACCTTCGCCCTGCGGGTCGCGATCTCGACGCAGAGCGATCTCATCAGCGGAGCGACGGGCGCGCTCGGCACCCTCAAAGGACCGGTCCACGGAGGGGCACCGAGCCGAGTCTCGGAGATGCTCGACGCGATCGGGAGTCCGGAGCGGGCCGCGACGTGGATCGCGGAACGCCTCGCCCGGAAGGAGGTCCTCTACGGATTCGGCCACCGGGTCTACAAGACGGAGGACCCTCGCGCGATCGCCCTCCACGCGATCGCCCGACGGGTCGCCGATCCCCACCGGCTCGAGCTCGCGGAGCTCGTCGAACGGATCGCGCTGGACGCGCTGCGCCGGGCGAAGCCGAACGCGCGACTGTACACGAACGTGGAGTACTACAGCGCGGTCGTGCTCGAAGCGGTGGGGCTTCCGCCCGGGCTGTTCACGCCGACGTTCGCCGTCGCCCGGACGGCCGGCTGGGCGGCCCACGCGCTCGAACAGGCGTCCGATAACCGGCTCATCCGGCCCGACATCGACTACGTCGGCGTGCCGAAGGGCCAGCACTGGCCGCGCCCGGTGGCGCGGGCGCCGGCGGACCCTTCGAACTGAACGGGAACGACGCCGACCCTACGACTGGCCCTTCTCGGGTCCCCCGTCGTGGTCGACGACCTTGAAATCGGCGTCGACGGCGCCGGGGGCGCTCGAGCCGGCATCCCCGGTGGGCGGTACCTCTTCGCTCGAGGGCTCGGAGGGAGCCTCGCCGCCCGGCGGTCGGGCCCCGGCCTGGTACAACTTCTGCGAGACGGCGTGGAGCGCCCGGGTGAGCTCGTCGGTCTTCGCCTCGATCTCCGGCTTCGTCGCGTCCTTGCGGGCCACGACGTCGTGGACGGCCTTGACCTTCTCGCGGATCCCGTCCGCGTCGGCGCTGTCGACCTTGTCCTTTTGCTCGGTGATGAGCCGCTCGGCCTCGTACGCGAGCGATTCGGCGTGGTTGCGGGCGCTGATGAGGTCGGCGCGCTCCTTGTCCTTCTCGGCGAACTCCTCCGCCTGGTGGACCATCTTCGCGACCTCGTCCTTCGAGAGCTTGTTCGAGGCCGAGATCGTGATGCCCTGCTTGCGACCGCTCGCGAGATCCTTCGCAGAGACGTTGAGGATGCCGTTCGCGTCGATGTCGAAACTGACCTCGACCTGCGGGACCCCGCGCGGTGCGGGGGGCATCCCGGTCAGGAGGAAGCTCCCGAGCGCCACGTTGTCCGCCGCGATCGGCCGTTCGCCCTGGAAGACCTGGATCTCGACCGACGACTGGTTGTCGGCCGCGGTGGTGAAGATCTGGCTCTTGCGGGTCGGGATCGTGGTGTTCCGCTCGATGAGGCGCGTGAACACCCCCCCGAGCGTCTCGACACCGAGGGAGAGCGGCGTCACGTCGAGCAGGACCACATCCTTGACCTCGCCGGCGAGCACCCCGGCCTGGATCGCGGCGCCCATCGCGACGCACTCCATCGGGTCGACCCCGTGCTCGATCGGGCGGCCGATCGATTGCTCGAGGAACTTCTGAACGACCGGCATGCGCGTCGGCCCCCCGACCAGGACGATCCGGTTGATCTGGTCCTTCGGGACCTTCGCGTCCCTGATCGCTTGGTCGACCGGCGAACGGCAGCGCTCGACGATCGGGCGCACCAGCTCCTCGAGCTTGGCCCGGGTCAAGGGGAGGGCGAGATGCTTCGGCCCCTCGTGGGTCGCGGTGAGGAACGGGAGGTTCACCTGGGTCTCGGCGGTCGAGGAGAGCTCGATCTTCGCCTTCTCCGCCGCGTCGCGGACGCGCTGCATCGCCATCTTGTCGGAGCGCACGTCCACCCCCGACTCCTTCTGGAACTCCGCGGCGATCCACTCGGTGACGGTGTTGTCCATGTCGGTCCCGCCG
>JASHUJ010000099.1 GCA_030040035.1 Thermoplasmata archaeon | reverse complement strand
CATCGGGCCCCGTCCGCACGACGATCTCGCCACGCGCCGGATCGTCGAGCGCATCCAAGAACGGATGGCCGACCGATCCCCTCGGGAGGCCAACGCGTGAAGCGGATCGGCGTCGCGGATACCACGTTCGCCCGCGTCGATCTCGCGGGCTACGCGGTCCGCACGCTCCAGGAGCAGGGCACGGGGTTCCGCGTGCTGCGCCGCACGGTCCCCGGCATCAAGGACCTGCCGGTCGCCTGTCGGCAGCTGTTCCGGACCGACGGGGCCGATCTCTGCCTCGCGCTCGGCATGCCGGGCCCGGCCGAGCTCGATCGGACGTCGGCCGAGGTCGCCTCGATGGGTCTCATGATGACCGGCGTGCTCGAAGCGAAGCCGATCGTGGAGTGCTTCGTCTACGAGGCCGAGGCCCGGAGCCCGGCGGAGTTCGAGACGCTCGCCCGCCGCCGGGCCCAGGAGCACGCGATCAACGCCTACGCGATGCTGTTCCGCCCGCACGATCTCGCCCGCCACGCGGGCGAGGGGCTGCGTCAGGGATTCCCCGACGTCGGGCCGGTGCGGCGAACGCACTGACGAAGGGCGGAACGCACGGAGGAGAACGAGCACCATGCCGAAGCGAACCAGCGAGGGCCAGGGGATCCGAGTGGCGATCGTCGCGAGCGAGTTCAACTACGACGTGACGCTCCTGATGGTCGAGCGGGCGAAGGAGGAGGTCGCGTTCCTCGGGGCGTCGCTCGGCCCGGTCGTGAAGACGCCCGGGGTCTACGACGTGCCGCTCGCCGCGAAGGTCCTCCTGGAGCGGTCCGACGTCGACGCGGTCGTCGCGCTCGGCGCGGTGATCGAGGGCGAGACCAACCACGACGAGGTCGTGATGAACCAGGCGACGCGCAAGCTCGCCGACCTCGCCGTCGACTACGGCAAACCCATCGGCCTCGGGATCTCGGGCCCCGGCGAGACCCGACTCCAAGCCCAGGACCGGATCGAGAACGCGGGCAACGCGGTGCGAGCCGCGGTCAAGATGGTGCGACGGCTGAGGGAGCTCCGGTAGCCGTTCATCCTCCCCCGCGCCCCCGAAGGCCATACCGGGATTCCGCGATCGCGCCTACAGGCCGAGCCGACCGCGCAAGTACTCGAACGCGGTCCGGCCCTTCGACGTGTGGGGAGTGACGGTGAGCGGTCCCGGAGGCACCGCTTCCCGGCGTCGCGTCGTGAGCGCCGCCGCGAGCCGCGCGTGCCCGACCTCGACCGTCACGTCGGCCGGATCGAGGGCGCCGGCGACGACCGAGAACCTACCGCTCGGGTCGACCCGTAGCGTGGCCACTCCCTCTTCGGTCCGGAAGACCCAGGTCTGGGGCAGGTAGGCGCGTACAATACCGCCGAAGAGCCCCCGGAGCTGCTGCTGCAGCTGGGGCTCGGCGTCCCGCGCCACCGGGGCGAGGAGCGCCTCGACACTGGCCATCGCGCGGCTGAGCCGGATCGGCCATATAGAACGCACGGGGTCCCGGCCGGCGGGACCCGCGGGTTTCCGAAACCCTATACACCGCGCACCGCTCGACGCCGATCGGGGGCGCGCGGTGGGACCCGTCCGGGAGTTCTACGAGGAGATCCCCTCGACCCAGGACCGGGCGATCGATCTCGCGCGGTCGGGCGCCCCCGAAGGCACGGTGGTCGTCGCCCGTCGGCAGACCCGAGGTCGGGGCCGGGCCGACCACCGCTGGGAATCCCCCGGCGGCGGGCTGCACCTGTCGATCGTGCTGGCCGCTCCCGACCCCTCCGAAACGCTCCTCCCCCTCGCCCTGGGAGCCGCGCTCGCCGAGGAGCTCGGCCGCGACGCCCGGTGCGCACTCCGGGTGAAGTGGCCGAACGACGTGATCGCGGTCGCGCCGGGCTCGCGCGTCCGAAAGCTGGCCGGTGTGCTCGTCGACCGTGTCGCGTCGCCCTCGCTCGGGGCGGCGGCGGTGGCCGGTATCGGCGTGAACGTCTCGGTCGATCCGGCGGCGTACCCGACCGAGCTTCGGCCCCTCATCATCGGCCTCGACGAGCTGGTCGCTCCGGTTCCGATAGTCGAGGAGGTGGAGCGGACGGTCGTGGCCCTCGCGCTCCGCACCGCCCGGGCGTCGCGCGACCCGAAGGGCCGGGCGGATCTCCTCGCGCGCTGCCGCCGGGAGCTCTGGGGCATCGGCCGAGCGGCGTCGATCGACGGCCGTTCGGTCGGCCGGATCGTCGAGCTCGGGGACGACGGGGCACTGTGGGTGGAGCGGGCGGGGGACCGGGTGGCGATAAGAGCGGGCGACCTTCGCGTCGAGGAGTCCGCATGACCGAGGCGTTCGACCGGTGGAAGGTCCTGAAGCGCCGCTCGCGGGAGGGCGGTGGGCCGGAGCGCGTCGCCCGTCACCGCTCGAGCGGGCGCCTCACGGCCCGCGAACGTCTTGAGTCGTTCTTCGATCCCGGTACCTTCACCGAGATCGACGCGTTCGTCACGCACCGGGTCGAGAAGTTCGGCCTCGACGAGCGCCGAGTGCCGGGTGACGGCGTCGTGACCGGCTGGGGCGAGGTCGAGGGCCGCCCGGTCTGCGCGTTCGCCCAGGACGCGACCGTCTTCGGCGGGGCTCTCGGCGAGGCGCATGCGATGAAGATCGTCAAAGTGATGGAGACGGCCCGCAAGGCGGGCGTCCCGATCGTCGGCCTCGACGACTCCGGCGGGGCCCGGATCCAGGAGGGCGTGATGAGCCTCGGGGGGTACGGCGAGGTGTTCTACCGGAACGTCCTGCTCTCGGGAGTCGTCCCGCAGCTTTCGCTGATCCTCGGTCCGTGCGCGGGCGGCGCCGTGTATTCCCCGGCGATCACGGACTTCATCATCATGGCCCGGGGGACCGGGGAGATGTTCATCACCGGCCCGGACGTCGTCCGGTCCGTCACCGGTGAGGAAGTGACCATGGAGGCGCTCGGGGGCGCCGAGGCCCACGCGACCCTCAGCGGCGTCTCGCACTTCACCGCGGCGTCCGACGTGGAGGCGCTCGCGCTCGTGCGGCGGATCCTCGCCTACCTACCGCTCAACAACCTCGAGGAGCCGCCGGTCGCTCCGGCGGCGAGTCCCCCGGACTCGGCCGCCGCGGAGCTCGTCCGGCTCGTCCCGGAGGAGGCGAACTCGCCGTACGACGTCCACGGGGTCCTCGAACGGATCCTCGACGTCGGCTCGTTCCTCGAGGTTCAGGCGGGTTGGGCTCGGAACGTCGTGATCGGCCTCGCCCGCCTCGAAGGGCGCCCGATCGGCGTCGTCGCGAACAATCCGGCGTCGCTCGCCGGGACGCTCGATATCGACGCCTCGACGAAGGCCGCGCGGTTCGTTCGGTTCTGCGACGCGTTCAACCTCCCCCTCGTGACGCTCGTCGACGTCCCGGGCTTCCTGCCCGGGATCGCCCAGGAGCACGGCGGGATCATCCGGCACGGCGCGAAGCTCCTCTACGCCTACGCGGAGGCGACGGTCCCGATGCTGACCGTGATCCTGCGAAAGGCGTACGGCGGCGCGTACGACGTCATGTGCTCGAAGCACCTCGGCGGGGACCTGAACCTCGCCTGGCCGACGGCCGAGATCGCGGTCATGGGCGCGGACGGCGCGGTGAACATCCTCTACCGCCGGGAGCTCGACCGCGCGCAGGGTCCCGAGAAGGAGGCGCTGCGGGCGCGGCTCGCGGGCGAGTACCGGCAGGAGTTCCTGAACCCGTACCTCGCCGCGGAGCGCGGATACATCGACGACGTGATCGATCCGGCCGAGACCCGGGCCCGCCTCGCCGCGGGCCTCAAAATGCTCGCGTCGAAGCGCGACGATCGACCGCCGCGAAAGCACGGGAACATCCCGCTCTGACGGGTCCGGGGCGCGCTCGAATGGTCGGGATCACGGAGACCGTCCTGCGCGACGGGCACCAGTCCCTGATCGCGACCCGGATGCGAACGCGGGACATGCTGCCCGCCGCCGAGCGGCTCGACGCGATCGGCTACCGCTCGATCGAGATGTGGGGCGGGGCGACGTTCGACGTGTGTCTGCGGTTCCTGCACGAGGACCCGTGGGAGCGCCTGCGGGCCCTGAAGCGCCAGATGCCCCGGACGCCCCTCCAGATGCTCGTCCGGGGGCAGAACCTCGTCGGCTACCGCCACTACCCCGACGACCTGGTCCGCCAGTTCGTTGGCGAATCGGCCCGGCAAGGGATCGACATCTTCCGCGTGTTCGATGCCCTCAACGATCCGCGGAACATGGAGACCGCGATCGACGCGGTGAAGCGCGCCGGCGCCCGGGCGCAGGGCGCGATCTGCTACACCCGCTCCCCGGTCCACTCGGAGGCGTCGTTCGTCGACCTCGGTCGTCGGCTCGCGGAAATGGGGGCCGACGAGCTCTGCGTGAAGGACATGGCCGGGTTCCTTCCGCCGGCCGAGGGAGCCTCGCTGGTCCGGGCCCTGATCCGCGAGGTCGGGCTGCCGGTCGTCGTCCACACCCACTCGTCGAGCGGGATGTCGGCAATGACCTGCCTCGCGGTCGCCGAGGCGGGGGCGGTCGCGGTCGACGGGGCGTTGAGCCCGTTCGCCGGCGGGACGAGCCAGCCGCCGACCGAGGCGCTCGTGGGGGCGTTCGCCGGGACCGCGCTCGATCCCCACCTCGATCTCGACGCGCTCGGCGAGCTCGCGGGCTACTTCCAGACAGTGCTCGATCGCTACCGCCCGCTCCTCAACCTCCGCTCGCTCCAGACCGATCCCGGCATCCTGACGCACCAGATCCCGGGCGGGATGCTCTCGAACCTGCTCACCCAGCTCGCGGAGCAGGGCGCGGCCGACCGGCTCCGAGAAGTGCTCGCGGAGGTGCCGCGGGTCCGGGCCGACCTCGGCTATCCGCCGCTCGTGACCCCCACCAGCCAGATCGTCGGGATCCAGGCGGTGATCAACGTGCTCACCGGAGCGCGCTACCGTCCGATCACCCAGGAGACCCAGGACTACGTCCGGGGCCTCTACGGCACCCCGCCCGCCCCGATCGACCCGGAGCTCCGCCGCCGGGTCACCGAGCACGCGCCCGCGATCTCGGGTCGGCCGGCCGACCTCCTCGCCCCCGAGTTCGAGGCTAAGCTCGCCGAGATCCGGGCGCTCGTCCCCGCGGCCGATACGGCCGAGGCCCTGTCGTACGCGCTCTTCCCCGCGGTCTACCGGGAGTACCGTCGCGCGCTCGACGCGGGATTGACGTCCGACGTGCTCACGACGGCCGCCCTCGGCGTCGTCGGGGCGCTGCGATCGGCCCGGCCCGCGCAGCCGTCGCCGCCGCCCGCGACGGGCGCCGGCGCGGTAACGCCGTGGGCGCACGAGGGTCGGGCCCGCCTCCAGTCCCAGCGGAGGTGGATCGATGCGGCTCACGATCGAGCGCGACGGTAAGCGAGAGACGGTCGACGTCGCGCCGGACCTCGCCTCGGTCACGCTTGGCGGCCGAACGTTCCCGCTCCAGGTCGTGTCGCATTCGGCGACGCGGGTCGAGCTCGAGATCGCCGGGGAGAAGATCGTCGTCGATCACTGGCCCGAGCATTTCCCGCAGCCGCCGGGGCCGGTCGATGTCGGAGGCGAACGCTGGAACGTCTCGATCGGGGCCGAGCCCGGTCCGTCGGCGGCCCCCGCGCGTTCCGACGCCGAGCCGCCGGCGCGGGCCTCGGCGGGCGCCGCCGCGCCCCCCCCTGCCGGCGAGGGGATCGCCATCCTGCCCCCGATGCCGGGGAAGGTCCTCGAGGTCCGCGTGCGCGAGGGCGACGTGGTACGGAAAGGGGACGTACTGCTCCGACTCGAGGCGATGAAGATGTCGAACGAGATCGCTAGCCCGGCCGACGGGACGGTGCACGACGTGCGGGTGGCGGCGGGCGCGAACGTCCGGGCCCGCGAACCGATGCTGTTCGTCCGGCCCGCGCGCTGAGCGGGTCGGTTCAGACGGGTCGCACTACGTGCCCGCAGGCGGGACAGACCGAGGTCCCGCTCGGGAGCGAGGTGCCGCAGTAGATGCAGAAATCGACGGGGCCGGGCGTTCCGCCCGGGGCGCTCGAGGGGAGGGCGCCGGACGGTGCGGCCGAGAACCCGCCGGTCGACCCGCCGGCCCCCGCCTGCGAGGGCCCGACCGGATGGGTCCGCCCGACCCGGAACGCGTAGAGGAGCACGAAGCTGACGAAGACCCAGCCGAGGAGACCGTAGAACGCGAAGGAGGAGTACTGGGGGAGCTCGAACAGGATCACGAACGCGAGGACGATGACGACGAGGTTGGCGATGGAGATCCAAGTGCGCGCGTTCACGGTCCGGCCGACGAATAACCGGACCGTCGTACTTGGGGTTTTGGCTGGCCGATCGAACGGCCCCGCCGGGCCCTTATAGGGCGCCGAACTGGCGCGGCCCCATGACGAACCCGCCGCGGCTCGTCCGCCGGGACGAGTTCACGTACGAGATCCCCCGGGACGAGGGGTCCGGCATGCGGGTGCCCGGTGTCCTCTTCTCCGACGCCGAGCTCTTGGGCGGCGTCGAGGGCGACCCGTCGCTCCAACAGCTCGCGAACGTCGCGACGCTCCCCGGCATCCAGCGGCACGCGCTCGCCATGCCCGACATCCACTTCGGCTACGGCTTTCCCGTGGGCGGAGTAGCGGCCTTCGACCTCGCGGAGGGGATCGTCTCGCCGGGCGGGATCGGTTACGACATCAATTGCGGCGTCCGACTGATCCGCACGAACCTCACCGCCGACGAGGTCCGCCCGAAGATCGTCCCCCTGATGGAACGCCTCTACCGGGAGGTCCCGTCGGGCGTCGGCTCGGAAGGGGGCCACCGGATCGGCCGGGAGGAGATCGATGAGGTGCTCGCGGGCGGCGCGGGGTGGGCCATCGATCACGGACTCGGGCGACCGGCGGATCTCCCGGTCCAGGAGGAGGAGGGCCGCTTGGCCGCCGCCGACCCCCGCGAGGTCTCGGACAGCGCCCGCAAGCGCGGCCTGAAGCAGCTCGGCACGCTCGGATCGGGCAACCACTTCCTCGAGGTACAGCGGGTCGACGAACGGTTCTATCCCGAGTTCGCGGACGCCCTCGGACTCGTCCGGGACCGGGTCGTCGTGATGCTCCACACCGGCTCGCGCGGGCTCGGGCACCAGATCGCGACGGACTTCATCCAGCGGATGGACCGTCAGCTCACCTCCTCCGGCGTGACGCTCGTCGA
>JASHUJ010000098.1 GCA_030040035.1 Thermoplasmata archaeon | reverse complement strand
AGACGGTCGACAACAGCTACACCGGGACGCGCTACACCGATCAGATCGAGAGCCTCGCGAACGCCGCCGCGGCCCGGCTCTTCCGGGCCCGGCGGGCGACCGTCCGTCCGCTCTCGGGCCACGTCGCGGCGCTGTCGGTCCTCGCCCCGCTCTTGCCGCGCGGCAGCAAAGTCCTCGCCATCCCTCCCCAATCCGGCGGGTACGACGGGTACGCGCCCGGGTTCGTCCCCGCCCTCCTCGGCCTGACGGTCCGGCCGCTCCCGGCCGAAGGTCCGGGCTTCCGCGTCGACCCCGGGGCGGCCGTCGCGGCGATCCGATCGGAGCGACCGAACGCCGTCCTGCTCGGCCAGAGCTACTTCCTGTTCCCGTACCCCCTGCGGGAGATCGCCGAGGCGGCGCACGCGGGCGATGCGCTCGTCCTATACGACGCGTCGCACGTCCTCGGACTGATCGCCGGGGGCCAGTTCCAGGACCCGCTCCGCGAGGGGGTCGACGTGCTGTTCGGGAGCACGCACAAGTCGTTCCCCGGACCCCAGGGAGGGCTGATCGTGACCGACCGGGACGACCTGTTCGAGCAGATCGACCCGACCCTCGTCTGGCGCATCTTCGATAACGCGCACTGGAACCGGATCGCCGGTCTCGCGCAGACGCTGCTCGAACTCGAGCAGGTGGGGGCCGCGTATGCCACGAACGTCGTGGCGAACGCGCAAGCCCTCGGCCGGTCGCTGGACGAGCTCGGGATGCCGCTGGTGGCCCGCGAGCTCGGGTTCACGAATTCGCATCAGCTCCACCTGGACCGGCCCCGGTTGCGCTCGGGCTGGGGGACCGGCCCCGCCGCGCTCGCGCGGCGGCTCGAGCGCCAGCGGCTCCTGATCGATCTCGTGGGACGAATCGGCACCGCCGAGGTCACCCGGCTCGGCCTACGGCCGGACGACATGCCTCGCCTCGCTCGCCTGCTCGTCCGAGCCGGACGGGACCGCGCGCCGGTCGCGGCCGAGGTGCTGGCGTGGCGCCGGCGGTACCGGACCCTTCGGTTCGCGTGAACCGGATCCGGGGGGCCTGGCGCCGCCCCGGGAAGGATAAAAAAAGGAGAACCGGAAGAGGTTGGAACCGGGGCGGTCGGCCCCGGGCGGACTACTCCATCCCGTGCTCGCTCTTTTGGTGCGCCGCGAGCTCCTCGGGGCTCCCGAACGCCTTACCGCAGACGCTGCACACGTTCGTGCCGCCCGCACCCGTCGTGGACCCGGCCGCCGCGCCACCGGCCGCTCCGGCCGCGCCCGCCGCTCCTTGCGACTCCCACGGCTGGGGCGACTGAGGCGCCTGGCGACCACCCCAGACCGCGCGCCCGAGCAGCAACGCCACGATCATCCCGATGATGAGCCCGATGACGAGCAGGAGCGTGCCCGCTCCCGCGGCGCTCAGACCGGGGATCAGCGTGGAGTTCGTGTACTGCGTCGAGTTCACGTAGATCTTCGGGACCTTGGCGATGGTCAGGCTGGCGTTGAAGTACTGCGGGGTCGTGTAGGCCGTCGTCACGATCACCGCGGCCGTGTAGGTGCCCGGCGAGGTCGCGAGCCAGGTCGCGTTCTGCCCGCTCGACGTGAAGCTCTGGGCGAAGACCAAGGCGCCCGTCGGCGAGTAGATGTCGAGCAGGACGCCCGAGATGAACGACCCCGAGTACGTCACGGAGACGGTCACGTTCCCCGGCGGGATGATCGGTCCGGGGTTCGGCGACGTCAGCACGGCACTCACCGGCGCGAAGATCGCGAAGAACGACGACTGGTCGTAGGCCATCGCGATCGTTCCGTTCGTCGGGCCCCCGATCCCATCGACCACGGTGGTCACATTGAGCGCGTACACATCCGTGGCGCCGGGCGCGTACCCGAGCTGGGAGAGGTACACACAGACCGGCGTGCTGCACGTCAAGGCGACCGAGCTGATCGGGAACGCGTACGAGGACACGTTGTCGGCGATCGCGATCGAGGTCGAGGACACCACGTCGAGGACCCCGAGTTCGGCCGTCAGCGTCTCATCGATGATGTTGGCCGTCATCGACACCGTCGTCGCGTTGATCGCGGTGTTCGTCGTGATGTTGATCGTCTGCGTGTACGGCTCGTAGACCGGCACGTAGCCCGGCAGGGCCGGGAACACTTGGGCGACCGTCGTCGGGTTCGCCGCGAGGACCACGTCGTCGTACAGGACCGCGTACGGAGCCCCGGGAGTAATCGTGGTATTGACCCCGCCCACGGACGATCCCGACCCGTCGACCGTCAGGTTCAGGATGACCGCGATCGGGTCGTACGGGAAGCTCGCGCCCAGGTTCGAGGTGCTCAGCGCCAGGCTCCAGGTGTAGTTGACGTAGGGGATCCCCGGACCGTCGATCGATCCCGCCCAGTAGGGGATCAACGAGAAGCCCGCAGAGTTCGTCGTGTTCACCGAGCTGTTCGCGCTCAGGGTCTTGAGCAGGGTGAACGTGTTCAGGTCCCAGACCTGGACGAACCCGGTGATCGTGGAGTTCCCGTTCGCGACGGAGGGAGAGTAGCTGATGTTGAGCCAGCCGGTTCCCGTGAACGGCAGTCCCTGGTAGTCCGCGGGGTAGTTGGAGTCCCCGCCGCTGGCGAACGTCGTTCCGAGCCAGTTGGTGGAGTTATCGGCGATCTGATCGCCGGTCCAGCCCGTGCCGCCGACGCTCGTGCCGTTCTCGTTCACGACGACCGTGAGATACCCTTCGATCCCCTGGCCGAAGGTCGTGTTGCAGGTGGCCGTAGAGCAGCCGAGAGTCGTCTGGTTCAGCACCGCGGTCCAAGTCGCGTACGACCAGTAGATCCCGCCCGCCGTTCCGGCGAAGCCGATCGAGGAGCTGGTGTCGGTCGTGGCGTTCGTCGTGTTGACCGCGCCGATCCAGCTGGCGATCTCCGTGGGCGATACCGCGGTAGCGTTCTCCCACCACAGGGTGACGTTCGTCGTGGCGTTCGTGGTGGCGCCCCAGCTGATGTTCGTCCAGACGGTGACGGTGGCCGGGAGTGGCACTTCCGAGTACGGAGCGATGGTCGAAAGTCCCGCGTAGGCGAAGGTGGAGGCGAGGACGAGGTCCTCCGCGGTCATCGCGCTGGCCCATCCGCCGCCGAACGAGGCACCGTTCTCAAGGACGGTGACATTGACCAGGACGGCCGTGCCGCCTCCCGGGATTACATCCGCGCAAGACGCCTTGCTGCAGCCCAAGTTCGCGGCGTTGAGCGGGGCAGACCAGGTGTAGTTCGAGTAGAGGATTCCATTATTGTTGTAGACCACGACGGCCGAGGTATTGATGGTAAAGTTCTTCCCGGAGACCAGGGAGGCGTCAATCCCCGCACCGGTCACATTGACCCAGACCTTGGTCGCCGAACTGGAGATCGCACCCGCCGTGATGTTCGTGGAGAACGTCACGTTCGTCGGTACCGAGACGGTGGAGTAGTCCACCGGGCTGATCAGGGTCAGGTTGATCGAGGTCGCGTAGCTGCCCGCCGGGGCGATCGAAGGCGCGGCGTGGGTCGTGGATCGGGCGGACGAGGCGGCGGCCGGACCGGCCGCCGAGTGCGTGAGCGGGATCGTCCCAAAAGCAAACCCGGCTACCATGAAAACGGCGAAAAGCCCAACAGCTGCGGCAGTCCACGTGGCCCCGGTCACGCGATGCATGGCGCTCGCGAATCCGTTACCATACTTAAACTTCGCGACGAATTCAATTATACAGCCCACCCCGACGCCGGTCCGCACGTCGATTTTTCTCTCGTGAAACGGCGGGGCCCGGCCTCAGAACTCGCCGTCTGGCCCGGATCGGTCCCGACGCGGTCGGGGCGTCCCCCGCGCGGCCTGCGGGGTGGACTTCATCCCGTGGCCGGCATCGACCCGAGCGGCATGCGGCGGATGGCCCTCACGGGCACCCCGGGCACTGGCAAGTCCACGGTCGCTCGGATCCTGGCGACCGATTGGTCCGTCGAGGAGGTCGGGGACCTGGCCGAGCGGCTCGGAACCGCGCGTCGGATCGGGCGGCGCCGGGCCGCGACCCGGACGATCGACCTGCCCGAGACGCGGAAGGCGATCGAGCGCGGCCGCGCGAGGGGAGCCCAGCTCTGGGTCGGGCATCTAGCCCACCTGCTCCCGGTCCGGGACGCGGTGGTGCTGCGATGCCACCCGCAAGAGCTGGCTCGGCGTCTCGCCCGATCAGGCGCTCACCGACCCGCGGACATTCGCGAGAACCTTCTTGCGGAGGCCACGGACGTCATCCTGGTCGAGGCCCTCCGCTTCGGCCGGCGCGTCTGGGAGATCGACACGACGGGCCGAACTCCCAGCGATATCGCCTCGGCGGTCGCGGCCCGGATCCGTCGCCGGGGGCCCCCCTCGTATGGCCGGATCGACTGGCTCGCCGATCCGTGGGTGACCGAGCATCTTTTGGAGTGGTCCCGGTAACCGGCGACCAATGGTTCTCGAGGCGTACCGGGACCGCGTCCGGGCCTACGTGGACCGGCTCGCCCGGCCGTTCCTCGGTTGGTCGCCCAACCGGCTGAGTGCGGTCGGGCTCGGATTCGCCGCCGCCGCCGCGACCCTCGCCGCCCTGGTCCGCTGGACGACCCCCCTCCTCTTCTTGCCCGTCACGGTACTCATCTTCCTTTCCGGGCTCTTCGACGTGCTGGATGGGGCGGTCGCCCGCTCGACCGGACGTTCGTCGGCGCGCGGAGACTTCGTCGACCACGTCTTCGACCGCTACGCGGACGTGGTGCTGCTGATCGGGATCGCGATCTCGAGCTTTGCGTATCCCCTGTTCGCGCTCCTCGCGCTGGTCAGCCTGCTCTTGACCAGCTACATGGGGACTCAGGCGCAGGCGCTCGGCCAGAGGCGGCTCTATTCCGGCCTCCTCACCCGGGCGGACCGACTGGTCGTGCTCATGGCGGCCGCGTTCCTCGAGTTCGACCTCTCCCTGCCGTGGCCGTGGGCCCCGACCGCCCCCTGGTCCCGGTTCCACCTGGCCGGGGTCGAGTTCACCGTGATCGATGTCGCCCTGATCTACTTCATCGTGGCCGGTCAGTGGACAGCGATCTCCCGGGCCCTCCGGATCTATCGCGGGCTCCCCCCGGGGTCGTAGGAGCCGCACCTCCCGCGCCGTCGGGCTCGCTCCGTTCGACGACCGCCCCACCTCTCCACCTGTAGTACTGCAGGGGATGCCGCAGTTTCGGATCGAAGCACCGGGGGTCGCGCTCGCGATCGACGGGCGAGGTGGCCGTCGGGTCCCCGTCCCGGGCGCACAGTCCGTGGCTCCGCAGGGTATCGCATTCGGGCGGCTCATAGCCGGCGCCCCCATCGCGCAGGGTGATGTGCTCGACCTGGTAGCGGGTGATCGATTCATCGAAGTCCGGGGCCCCCCGATAGGCGTCAACGATCGTTTCGAAGTCGGCGCCGGTCCGGTGCAGGAACGCGGCCAGCCCGAACCGCCCCGAGTGCGAGAGGTTCTCCCCTTGCTGAAGCGCCCGCATCATCTTGCGGATGCACGGGGGGAAGAGCTCCGGCCGGATGCCCCCGGTTCCGGACCCGGGCCGGGGCCGGGGGGTCGGCATCCGGCGGGCGACCTCCTCGAGGAGCTCCCGTTCGCGGGCGGAGATGACCTCGACGACGTCGCGCGCGAGGGGTACGGGCTCGGCAAGGCGCAGCCGGACCGCCTCCTGGAGCAGCCGCGCGGCTCGGGCCGGCCGGAGCAACACCTCCCCGCGTCGGACGGCCTGGGCCGCGAGACGGAATTCGGCCTCCCGGATCGGTACGGCGAGCCGTACGTAATCGACCAGCGGCACGGCGATCGCGGCGTCCGACGCCGTGAACGTGAAACCGAGGCGGCGCGCGACCTCGCAGAGCTCGTCGACCCCGACCTCCCGAAGTCGGCCGTAGCTACGCTTGGCCTCCGCCACCGCCCAGCGGCGGAGCGTCGCGCCCGCCGGGGCCGCCGCGAGGACTAAGCGAGCGAACAGGAAGGAGAGGTATCGGACCTCGGACGGCGCGCGGGCGAGCTCCTCGAGGTCCTTCGTCCCGCGCGGATCGTCCGCCGCGGCGAGGATGCGGGCGCGCCCGATCGCCCGGGCCGATTCGAAGGCCCCGTCCTCGAGCAGCGCGCGGACCGAGATCGCTTCGCCGGCGAGCAGCGAGTCCGCGCCCGGCAGGAACGGGTACTCGGCGAAGAGCGACCGTTCGTCTAGAGGAGATGCGGGACGATGAACTGCCATACGAGGAGCACCAGGACGAGGACGGAGGAGATCGCGGTCGCGCGGCCGGCGAACTGGTCCAAGCGGGCCTCGGACCAACCCCGCTTGACCCGGGCCGCGAGCGACGCCATGAAGTCGCGGAAGAGGAGGCCCCCGTCGAGCGGGAAGAGCGGGAGGGCGTTCGACAGGCCGAGGAGGAGATTCATCCAGGCGAGCCAGTACAGGACGTTCGCCCCGATCCAGAACGTCCCGGCGCCGGCCCCCCCGAGGGGCCCCGATACGTGGAAGTAGCTCGCGGATGCCCCCTCCACCGGCTGAAGTCCCGCGAGGGGCAGGACGATCCAGTCGATCGCGCCGGTCAGGGCCCCCTGGCTCGATCCGAGCGGCCAGATGAACACTTGCCGAAGCTCGGTCGGAGTGATCGAATCGACCGCGACGCCGAGGAACCCGCGCCCGGGCACGGACGGACTGTTCGCGAGCACCACGGTGGTCGAGACGAGATGGCCGAGGCTGGACGAATAGTAGACGAGCCCGACGGACTCGCCGCGCGTCGTGTGGGCGAGCACGTTCTCGAACGTGGCGACCGTCGGGGTGCTGGTTCCGTTCACCGACGTGATGATATCCCCGCCGGCGAGGGACAGGTTCGCCGCCGGGGTGTCCGCGATGACGTAGGCGATGCCCACGCCGTTCGCGTTCGCGCTCACCGACGAGGAGATGACCGCGGAGAGCGCGAAGAAGAACACGACGGCGAGCACGAAATTCGCCAGCACCCCGGCGGCGGCGACCCGGTCGCGCTGGCGGCGCGGGGCCGCGAGCATCTCCTGCTCATCCTGCTCGACGAACGCGCCGATCGGGACCACGAACCATAGGATCCCGAGGCTCTTGACGCCGATCTTCTGCGAGCGCGCGATGATCCCGTGCATCAGCTCGTGGAGCACGATGCCCACGACGAGGGCCAGGATCCCGTACCCGAGCGGGATGATCGGATTGATGCCGGGGAGTCCGAGCGCCTCGTTGACGCTCGGGGCCTCCGAGGCGGGCAGGCGCGTCGCGATGACCGCGCCGAAGAGCAGGGTGAGAAAGATCGTCACCATCGCGATCGCGGCCAGCCCGATCCCGATGTCCGAAACGACCGTCCAGAAGCGCCGGAACCGACCCCAGCGCTCGAGCGCCGATCGACCGCGTTGGGTCTTCGTCATCAACGCGGGGCCGAACAGCGACAGCGCTCGGTCCGGGCCGAGCCGACCCGTCCGGTAGAGGGCGTAGATGACCGCGAAGTACGCGGCGATGAGTCCGATCGCGATCTCGTAGCCGAAGTAAGGGTTCACAGATTTTCAGCGACCCACGTCGGCCCCGGGTAATGAGTTCTTTCCGAGGGCGGGGGGGTAAGGAGGATAACCTCGGCCTCCGTCCATTCGATCGGCGGATGCGGAGCGAGCGCCGGGCGGCCCGGGGCGCCTTGATCCCGGCGGTGGCCCTCGGGGTCCTGATGGGTGCCGGCTTGCTCGCCCCGCCCC
>JASHUJ010000097.1 GCA_030040035.1 Thermoplasmata archaeon | reverse complement strand
CGGTCACGATGAACGTGCGGCTCGCCGCCAACCCCCCGAGCCCGGCCCCGCCGATCCTGAGCGCGACCGCGGAGGCGATCGTGACCCTGCTCGGAGTCGGGCTGGCGGTCATCGTCGCGCTCTACGTCCTCGCGGCTCGGCGGCTCGCGCACCGGTAGGATCGACGCACCGGCTCAGCCGAGACCGTCCTGGAACTGGATCGACGCGTGGCTCCCGTTGTAGAACGGCATGTTCGTCGACGCGCCGCATCGGCACAACGTGACGCGGTTCCGCCGCTCGTAGGCCTTCCCGTCGGCCGACTCGATCCGCACGCCCCCGCGGACCCAGAGCGGCCCGCTGACCTGGAGCGCCGGATCCTCGACGAGCCCGATCGACGGCGGGAGGTCCGGTTCGATCGCCCGCCCGGTCGCCTTCTCGTGCAGGACCAAGCGACCGGACGGGCAGTGCGTCGCCTCGCGAACGACGAGCTCTCGGATCTCGGGTCGGTCAGTGCGCTCGATGAGCGACCAGATCTTCCCCCCGGGATCGCAGAAGCGGGCGAACGCGCAGAGGACCTCGGCGTCGCTCAGGCCGTCGGTCGGGCCGTCGAGATGTTCCGACTGGCGCTCGACCGGGCGCCGGCTCGCCGTCTCCTTTCCCTCGAAACCGACCCGAAGGTGGCTGTTGTCGCAGAACGGCTTATTCTTCGACTGGCCGCACCGGCACAGGAAGTACTCGTCCCCGACGTCGAACTTCCGCCCCTCGGTCCAGTCCCACGACTCCCGCTTCGCGTTGGGCGTGATCGTTTGGACGGAGAGCGGGATCCGTCCGACGACTCGATACGGCCCATGGGGACTCACGACGATCTTCGGTTCCTCGCTCATCGAGATCCTCCCGCGATGCCGTAGCGCATGCCCCTCCAAGTATCTCTCCGGCCGCCGAGACCCTCGCCAGTTGAGAGAACGGCCCTCTCGGTGACCTCGGCGGGTCCGCCCGGTCCAAACCGGAGCGCCCCGTCGGAAATGGTGGGAGCCCACACGATCGAGCGCCTCCGGCTCTACGGCTCGCTGATGGAAGCGACCTTGAGGGCGTTGCCGTCGGTGGCGGCGTTCAGCGACGCGCTCGCGGTCGCGCCCGAGGTCCCCACGGAAGCGATCAGCTCGAACACGACCCCGATCGCGACCTCGTAGGTATAGCCGCTGGAGAGCGAGGCGTTACAGTACCCCGTCTCCTTGACCCCTTTGAACAGGTGCGAATAGGTGCCCGAATTGATCTGATCGGTCAGGGTGGGCTCGTACGACGTGAACCCGGCCGACGTCACCTGGTCGCTCTCGTTGTACACCGCAGCTTCCCAGATGATCGAAAAGTTCGCGGACGAGGGCGGAGCGCCGACTCCGCGACTACCGGTCACGTTGAGGGTCACGTTGAAGGTCGACGTGAAGTGGACGACGATGTGATCCGTTCCGGTCTTTCCCGCGAACGGGTCGATGTAGATCGCGAACCCGGCGGCTTGGGCCGACCAGCCGAGTACCGAGCCACACGCGGAGACCTTCGTCGAGACCGAGGCGGTCAGCTTCCCCGTCGTAGCGTTGGAGAACGGAAAGACCGGCAAGCCCGTCGCCACGCATCCCAGCTCGCTGCCCTCGAAGACCGAGTCGCCCTGTCCGGTGTACGGCGCGGCGAAGGACGCGGGGGGCGTTACCGATAGAGCGCTACGGAGGTCTCTCGGGCTCGCCCCGGTGTGCGCGAGGGTAGCGTAACCGGTCAGCAATCCAGAGAGGACGAGCAAGGCCGCAGCACCGGCCGCCAGGCTCGCATGCTGCCGTCGGGGTGAGGTTCTCCATCTTGCCGCCACCGCTCCTCGAAATCGGGACGCCATGTTCCGCTGCCTCCTGCGTACGTCGGCACGGTCGGTCCCCCCGGACGCTCGGTGCCGCTGGGAGCCGCATCCCCTGACCGATATACAAACCCCTTGGAGCGGGCTGCCGGAGAGAGGGCATTCGGAGAGTGGTCTCTTGCCCAACTCGTACTTCGAAGGCCGCACGACAGTCGGACCGCTCGGCGTATCGGACCGCGCAGGCTGCGAGATGGAAAGGCTGGGAGCTCAGAGAGAGGCGGTCATCGTCCGGCATCAGCAGAAGAGTTGTTCCTCGCGATCCGGACCGGGCGAGCGAGGATCGCGGGGTCGATGCGCGGGCTCGACGCCGCTACCCTCATCGGGCCCAGCGTCTCCCGAGCCGGAGGGTCCCGCAGGTGTCGTATCCTCAGCTTGCCGGTAAGCACCGGGAGAAGGCGCTCTTCTCCCCGGTCGAGTTCCACCGGTACGTCTGGCAGCGCCGGGGCGGCATTCCACCCCGCGTACCTCCGAACATCGTGCTCCTGTTCGGTCGTCGCTGGGGTTCGTACCTCGACCGCCGCTATCCCGGGACGCGGGACGCGCGAACCGATGTCTACCGCGTCGCGCCCGGGACGGGGGTGACCCTGCTCGGCGGACCCGGAGCCCCGTGGGCTTCGATCGTCGTCGAGGAACTGGCCGCCCTCGGGGCCCGGCGATTCGTGATCGTCGGGACCGCCGGATCGCTTCAGCCCGACTTGCGCGCGGGATCGTTCGTCGTCTGTCGGCGGGCCCTGCGGGACGAGGGCACCTCCCACCACTACTTCAGGCCCGGTCGCCTCGCGCATGCGTCGCCGGGACTCGCCCGCGCTCTCGGTCGCGCATTCGAGCGCGAACGAGAGCCCCACTCGGTCGGCGATTCCTGGACGATCGATGCGCCGTATCGCGAGACCCGGGCCGAGATTCGCCGGTACCGCTCGCAGGGCGTCCTCACCGTCGAGATGGAGGCGGCCGCTGTCTTCTCGGTGGCACGGTACCGCCGACTCGAGGCCGGCGCGGTGTTCGTGATCAGTGACCACCTCGATGACGCCGGATGGGAGCCCCGGTTCCACGACACGTCCGCCGGGCTGCGCCGAGCGCTCGAGCTGGTGGTCGCCGCGCTCCAATCCCGCGGGCGCGGGACGTCTAGGCTCCCACGGGCGGCAAGGGGGAGACTCGCGCCACGATCCGGCTCGGGTGCCTCCACCAGTAGTAGAGACCGAGCGTCACGACGACGGCGCGGGCGTAGATCGACACGCCCATCATCCAGGAGTCGACCGGGATCGTGAACGCCCCGGCCTGGAAGAACGTCACGACCCGATCTCCGTAGAGCCCGAGCTGCCCCGACGACCAGGTCACGAGGTCCTGGTGGAACCCGAAGAGGAGGTTCCCGACGAAGTAGTAGCCGACGTCGTTGGCGAGGGACACCAGGAGGCCGAGGCTGATCGCGAGCGGCCATTCCGAGAACCCCTCGTAGATCAGGATCACCCAGAACGGGGCGAAGTACGTGAGGATCAACCAGACGCCGTACGCCGGGACGGCCTTGCCGAAGAGGTCGATCCAGTTGATCAGGACGAGCCCGTAGAACAGCGCGAACAGGACGAGCTTCAGGAGGACGATCTGCCGCGGGTCGGTCGGCCGGAGGCCCGAGACCACGCTCTGGACGCCGTCGAGCAGGAGCGAGACCGCGAGGAGGACCGCGAACGTCGCGAGCCCGATCGACGGGTCCACGAGGGCCACCAGGACGAGAGCGATCGCGATCGCGCCCGCGCCCGCCGAGGCGACCTGAAGGTAGCGCGAGGTGCCGGCGCTGAAGCCGTGCGTGAGCCGGTCCAGGCTCAGGAGCACGACGGCGATGGCGAGCCCGTAGAGCAGGCTCAGCTCGCGGATCTGGGGGCTCACGAGCACGGCGATGACGATCGCGAGGACCAGCACGCCGAGCCCGACCCGTCCCAGCCGTCGGAGCCACCGGAACGTCGAGCCGAGGTCCGACGTGAGGCGCTGCCACCATCGGCGCGGGGTGCCGCCGGTGACGAGGAGGCGCACGCCGTCCGTCGCGACCGTGATCGCGAGCAGCACGATCAGCGTGTCGATCGGGACGAACGGGTTCGCCAGGACGACGATCGAGATCCCGGCGGCGACCAGACCCGTGACGATCTCCGTGAGCCGTCCGAGCGTCTCGAATCGGGGGCGCGCCTCGGAGCGAGCGGCCACGCCGGCGCTACCGGCCCCCGCGCTTAACCTCTCAGTGAGCCCGCCGGTCGCGCGCAGCGGACCTCGCGAGGCGACGCAGCTGTCGGTCCACCGTGTCGAGCGGGCCGACCCCCCCGGCGGCCCGACAGAGGATCAGCGCGCCTTCGATCGACGCGAGGGCCGTCACGGCCAGCTCTTGCGCGGCCGCGGCTCGAACCCCCTGGGCGCGCAGCTGGCGGGCGAGCAGCGAGATCCACCGCTGAAAGCTCGAGCGTACGACCCGTCCGAGGAGCTCTTCCTCCGAATAGCTGCCGATCGCGACCGCCGCGAGCGGGCAGCCCGTGCGACAGCGAGACGACACGACCGAACGGCGGAAGAACTCGAGAAAGTGGGCCAGCACGCCACCGGCCGTTCGGGCCGAGCAGGCGCGCTGGTGGTCGAGCACCAGGGTCGACGTCCAGCGGACCGCGTCCTCGACGAGCTGACGCTTCCCGGAAGGGAAGTAGTAATAGATCGACCCCCGGGGGGCCCGGCTGTCGGCTAGGACCGCGGAGAACGAGGCGGCGTCCACCCCGTGGGCGCCGATGATCCCGGCGGCGCTCGCGACCATACGGGACCGACCCTCCGCCTTCGAGCGTCGGGGCCCGTGCGTTCCGGCTTCCGACATCCGCTCGTCCCCGGGCGACGACCAGTAGCTATATGATGCGCATCATAATGGCTCCGGTCACGACCATGCCGATGATCGATGTCTACTGTACGGACGGCACGTTCGCGAACCCGCATACGCTCGCCCGCGACCTCGCCGCCGCGGTGATGCGGTGGGAGAAGGTGCCGGCGATCCCGCTCTTCCAGAAGAACACGGCCGCGTTCGTCCACGCACTTCCGCCGGGCGCGATCTCGAACGTCGACGGCGACTCCAACTACGTCCGGGTCCAGGTGCTCACGCCGATCGGCGTCCTCGATCGGGAAAAGCAGCTCGGCGTCGTGCGAGAGCTGACCGATCTCGTCGCCGCCGCGGCAGGGGATCCCTCGCTCAAGGAGCGTACTTGGGTGCTGATCACCGAGTCGCCCGAGGGAGGCTGGGGGATCAACGGCCACGCAAATACCGGCGCCGACATCACGCAGGCCGCGCGGAACCAACTGGCCCAGATCGCCGGCCGTGCGAAAGGCGGCGCCTAAGCCCATCGCGCAGTACTCCGGTCCGCGACGAAGACGAGCGGCGGGATCCGCCGAAGGGATCACGTCGCCGGGAGTCTCGAGAGCGCTGGAGCGCCGCCCTCGGGCGCCCTCGCCGCCGGTCCGAATCCCGGCGACGGCCCGAGGGGGAGCGGGTGCGCGGACGGCGTCGCTCGTGGGGCCGGGCGGCAGGGCCGGTCGACAAACGGTGCACTGCGGCGCCGCGCTCTCGGAAGTGCCTCCGGGGGACGAGGGCCGTTCGAAAGCGTGAACCTGAGTTCGGGGTTCGGTGGGCCATGAAGGCCTCGGTCTTCGTGGGGGTCAGCCTCGATGGGTTCATCGCGCGGGAAAATGGCGACCTGGACTTTCTAATGCCCGGCCAAGAGGAGGACAACGGGTTCGATGCGTTCCTCGCCGGTGTCGATGCGGTGGTCATGGGTCGTAAGACGTTCGAGACCGTCCTAACGTTCGACAGTTGGCCATACGGTGGCCGACCGGTCCTTGTCCTCAGCGGAACCCTTTCCTCGATCCGCGGACCTCCTGGCTCCGCCTGTGAGCTCATGAACCTCCCGGCCGCCGAAGTGTTCGCCCGGCTCGAGCAGCGCGGGCTCACCCATGTCTACGTGGACGGAGGGCGAACCGTCCAGGGGTTCCTCAGCGCCGGGCTCATCCACGACCTTACGATCACCCGGGTCCCGGTGGTGATCGGGCGGGGCGTGCCGCTGTTCGGGGTGGTACCCCGGGACATCCGCCTCGCTCACGTCCGCACGCGATCGTTCCCGAGCGGGTTCGTACAGAGCGAGTATCGGGTCGTCAGCTGAGTAAGGGAACCACCGAAGGTCGGAACGACGGCTCGGTGCGTCGACCGTCGAGGTCCGCGAGCGACCAGTGGGCGCGGGGCACGGCCCGGAGCGAGTCCGTCTTGGGGCGGATCGACCCCCCGGGCGGCGCCCCGATGGGGCTTGGGGTGGCCCATCTCCCGCCGTGCTCCGAGGACGACCGACCGTCCGGTACGGGACGGACCCGATCGGGGAGGAGGAGTCGCGGCCGGTAATCTTCCGCAAGCGCCTCACCTCGGGAGTACGCTCGGGGGATTGCGTCGCCCCCGCGCCGCGTGACTTCTGGCCCGGCCGGAGGGCGAATCCGGGTGCGGGGAGAGGGATTTGAACCCACGAACCCCTACGGGACCAGACCCTGAATCTGGCGCCTTTGGCCAAGCTTGGCAATCCCCGCGCGCCGAGCCGAGCGAGGTCGCCAATATGATGGTTGGGGAGGCCCGCTCAGGCGGTCGCCGTCGACCGGGCCTTGGCCGCCGAGAGCACGTCCAGGGCCTCCGAGACCGTCGCCTTCTCGTGCACGATCGACCGGAGCGCCTTGAGCATCGCGATCGGATGGTCGGACTGCCAGATGTTGCGGCCCATGTCGACGCCATGGGCGCCCTGGTCGATCGCGTTCCGAGCGAGCTCGAGTGCGGCCCGCTCGCTGTCGAGCTTGGGACCGCCCGCGACGACGAGCGGTACGGGGCAACCCTCGACGACC
>JASHUJ010000096.1 GCA_030040035.1 Thermoplasmata archaeon | reverse complement strand
CGGTGATCTCGTACTGCCCCTCGGGGCTGATGCCCTGGTAGTCGCCCCCGAGCTCCAGGAGATCGTGACGGGCCGACGCGGGCGCCTTCCAGTAGGAGAGGTCGTTCGAGACGAGCCGGATCACGCCGTCCTCGCCGACGTAGACCTGGGGCGGGAAGAACTTCGAGTAGATCACCGCGAGCGGCTTGGTGGGGAGCTGGTCGCGCAGGTAGTCGGCCGCGAGCTTCCCGACGTTGCCGACGCCCGGCAGGCCCTCCACCAGGATCGGGTCGCGCAGCTCGACCTTCTCGAGCGTCCGGATGACGACGTCCTCCACGGGATCGTGCCTCGGCGAGGGCAGCCGGAATTCAGCGATAAAGATTCGGTAACGCGGACGTTCCGTGCTATCCCGGCGCGGGCGCGTCGTCCTCGACGTGCCAGCCGTCCTCGCCGGTCTCCGCGCGCCAGATGTGCGTGAGATCGGGCCGGTTCGCGACCTTCTGCAGGCGGAGCCGGTGCTCGTAGCGGCTGCCGTTCGGCTCGGCCGTCAGATCGAACACGACGTCGGCGAGGTCGTGGAGGCCCGACGCCGCGCGGTCGTGGGGCGGGTCGTGCATCGTCATCAGGGCCTGGCCGCCGACGGTCTGGCACCGGTGACGGATCTGCCGGGCGACGGTCGTCACCTCCCGGGGCGGGAGCGCCTCGAAGAAGAAGTCGATCGAGTCGATGACGAGGCGGAACGGGCTGTCGATGCCGGCGAGGTCGGAGAGCATCCGGTTCGTCAGGCTGAACGTGGCGAGATCGCTCTTCACCGGGCGCTCAGCGACGATCTGGTCGAGCGTCAGGCCGACCTCCCGGGCGCGGGCGACCTCGAGACCACCGACGAGGACGCGTTCGTAGTACTCGTCGGCGAGGTTGACGATCTGCACCGCGGAGGGGTCCCAGCCGAAGTCGCGGAACGCCCGCTGGACCTGCTCGGTCCGTTCGTACGTCGTGTAGAACAGGACCGGGACGGTGCCCACGCCGGCGTGGGCGAACTGCTTCGCGAGGAGCGGGGCGCCGGTCCCCGAGTGGCCGGTGAGCAGCGCGATCCAGCCGGGGGCGAGCGCGGTCCAGAGCGTCCGATCGACCTCGGGGATGCCGAGCATACGCTCCGACTCGACCACGGTCAGCGTCCCGCGCGCGCGACGTCGATCGTCTCGTCGACGACGAGGTTGAGCATTTGCTCGACCCCCGTCGTCTCCTCCTCGCTCGTCTCGAGGACCAGGGTGAGGACGTTGCGACTCTTCAGATTGTTCAGGAGGATGTGGAAGAACTCGCTCAGGAGCTCGGGCGGGTTGTGGATCGCCAGCGAGTTCACGCTGTCGATCACGACGATCGAGCGGGGGTGGGGGTACTTCCGGAGGAGGAACTCGACCCGGAGCATGATCTCCTCGAGCGCGCGCGGGCTGTCGACGTACGTCGCGTTGCCGAGCGGGTTCGCGTAGTTCATCATGATGTGGCTGATCGCGTCGACGAACGAGATCCGCTCCGGCGGGACGTCGAGCGCCTGGGCGAGGCTCCAGACGAACGCCGCGGGGCTCGTGACGGCCACGTAGATCGTGTGCGCATCGGTCTCGCTGCCCACGTCGCGCAGCGCCGCGTTGAGCACCGCGAAGTAGTGGTCGGCGTACTCGCGCGGATCGAGCTTGAGCGCGATCGCGCTGCCACCGGGCAGGCCGCGCAGGCGCTCGCCGATGTCGAACGGGGGCACCGGCTACGGACCTCCGGTCTCCCGGCCCCCCTTCAGGTGGGGCGCCATCAGGATCCCGATCGGGGTGAGTTCCATCACGTACTGCGCCCGCGAGTGGGCCGTTCCGCGCATCTTCACGATCTGGAGCACCCGCACGATGTCCCCGAGGCGACGGGTGTTCCAGAGCAGGACCACGCCGTCGACGATCGCTTCCTCGACCCCGTGGAGGGAGTAGCGCCCCGTGGTCGGTCCGATCTCGGAGACGAGCAGGGACGTGCATCCGGCCGCGCTCAGCTCCTCGCCGAGGCGCAGCATGAAGTCCCGGATCTGCTCGTCCCGCCGGATCCGGTAGCACAGCGAGGTCAGGCTGTCGAGCACGAGCCGACGGATCCCGAGCGACCGGACGAGGTCCCGGATCGTCCGGATCACGATGTCGATCTCCTCGCGCGTGAGCTCCTCGTGGCCGAGCCCAAGACGGTCGTAGACGACCGGAAGATCGACGAACACGAGCGACCCCTGGTCGATGAGGTCGGTCCGGAAGAACTCGAACGTCGAGAGGTTCTGGATGAGCTTCGCCGCCGACTCGGTGACCGAGATGAACAGCGACCGCTCGCCCCGCTCCGCACCGCGCACGAGGAACTCGAGGCAGAGCGTCGTCTTGCCGGTCCCGACGCTCCCCGCCACGAGGACCATGTTGCCGCGGGGGATCCCTCCCCCCATGATGTTGTCCAGGCCCTCGATCCCGGTCGCGCATCGCTCGAGACCGCCGGCCGGAGCGAGCAGGGCCGCCGACCCGGGGGTCTCGGGCACGGGCGGGCTCCCCGATGGGGATTCCATCGGTGAAACGAGCCGTTCCGACCCTATGAGGGTTGTGGCGTTGACGAACCGTCCGGGCCGTCCTGCGGCGGCCCCGTCGATGGGGGCGGAGGGATCCGTTCGGGCGCGATCGTCCAAACCGTCCCTCCGCCCGCATGGTCCGAGGCCAGGAGCGCCCCCGCCGAGGTGAGCCGGGAACCGACGAGTCGGATCGCGCTTCCGGTCGGGTCCACGGCAGACCGAAGTTCGGCCAGCGAGACCCGCAGCGGCTCGGTCGCCGAGAGTCCTGCCGCCCGGGCCCGAAGATAGCGAAGCACGGCATCCTCCCCCGGTGGGTCCGAGGGCTCACCGGGGTCGGCCCGGGCAGCGCCCAGCCCTTCGGGGGGCGGTGGCGTCCCCGGCGGGCGCCGCAGCGTCCGCAGCCAGCGGACGGAGTGGCCCTTGCCCAGGAAGGCGATCGCGTGGCCCCG
>JASHUJ010000095.1 GCA_030040035.1 Thermoplasmata archaeon | reverse complement strand
GCCCTCCGCGATTACGTTGCATCGAAGTCGACGACCTATACGGCAACCGATGTCGTCCCCATCACTCCGAGCGTTCTCGAGGCGCTCTACCGCGATCACACGAACTACTCGAGTCTGATGCACGCTGGCATCGAGATCCACAACTACATCGGGAATCACGAACGGATGGGGGCCGCGACCTTCCTCACGTTCTCACGGGTCGCGGGTCTTGAGGAGTCGATCACGCCTTCCGGAATGGTGGCGGGTCGTCTTTCCGAGCTGCTGGACTGGATCTACTGCGACGAGGTGGTGGACGTCACCGAGGAGCGGGACGGCCCGTACGACGTGTATGACGTCTGCGTCCCCGACTACAATCGCAACTTCGTCGGGGGAGTCGGTGGGTTGCTCCTGCACAACACCGTCACGCAGCAGCAGCTCGCCAAATGGGCGGATTCGGACGTGGTCGTTTACGTCGGATGCGGAGAGCGCGGCAACGAGATGACCGAGGTCTTGGCCACGTTCCCCCACCTGCAGGACCCGAAGTCGAAGCGCCCCCTCATGGAGCGCACGGTGCTCATTGCCAACACCTCGAACATGCCGGTCGCGGCGCGGGAGGCGAGCGTCTACACGGGGATTACGATCGCGGAGTACTACCGAGATATGGGCTATGACGTCGCGCTGATGGCGGACTCCACGAGTCGGTGGGCCGAGGCGATGCGCGAGATCTCCGGCCGTCTCGAGGAGATGCCGGGCGAGGAAGGGTACCCTGCGTATCTCGGCCGGCGCGTCGCTGAGTTCTACGAGCGCGCGGGCCGGGTGATCACCCTCTCCCCCGACGCCCGCAAGGGCTCGATCTCGGTCGTCGGCGCCGTTTCCCCTCCCGGCGGGGACACGTCCGAACCCGTGAGCCAGAACACACTCCGGGTGACGAGGGTCTTCTGGGCGCTCGACGCGTCGCTCGCCGCGCGTCGCCACTTCCCGTCGATCAACTGGCTGCAGAGCTACTCGCTCTACATCCGGGACCTCGAGGCGTGGTACGCGCAGAACCTTTCGAAGGAGTTCGTTCCGCTCCGCCAGAAGGCGCTGCAGCTCCTGCAGCAGGAGGCCGAGCTGCAGGAGATCGTCCAACTGGTCGGGGTTGACGCGCTGCCCGAGCGGGAGAAGGCCGTCCTCGACGTGGCGCGGATGCTCCGCGAGGACTACCTCCAGCAGAGCGCGTACGACGACGTGGACACGTACTCCTCGATCCAGAAGCAGTACCGCATGCTGCACACGCTGCTCAACTTCGCCGACAGGGAACAGGACGCGATCGCGAAGGGCGCCACGGTCGCCCAGCTCCAGAAGCTCCCGGTGCGGACGAAGCTCTCCCGGATGAAGTGGATCCCTGAAGCGGAGCTCAGCGCGCAGTTCGATCAGCTCGAGCTCGAGATGGCGAGCGCGGTCGATTCGCTCACGGCGGGAGCGAGCTGATGGCGACGAAGGGGGCCGCCCCATCCACGACCCCACCGACCGTCCCGGTCGACTACCGGACGATCGACCGCGTGGCGGGACCGCTGATCTTCGTCCAGGACGTCGCGAACGCGGCGTACGGCGAGATCGTCGAGATCGGTCTCCCCAGCGGGGACCGCCGGCAGGGCCAGGTCCTCGACTCGCGCAAGGGCCTCGCGATCGTCCAAGTGTTCGGCCCGACGATGGGGATCAACGTCGAGGCGACGAGCGTGAAGTTCCTCGGCGAGGTCGCGAAGCTTCCCGTCTCCGACGAGATGCTCGGGCGAGTGTTCGATGGGCTCGGGCAGCCGCGCGACGGGGGCCCGAAGATCGTCAGCGAGACCGAGCTCGAGATCGTGGGCAACGCGATGAACCCGTACTCGCGCGAGGAGCCGAGCGAGTTCATCCAGACCGGGATCTCGACGATCGACGTCAACAACACGCTCGTGCGCGGCCAGAAGCTCCCGATCTTCTCGGGCGCCGGTCTGCCGCACAACCAGGTCGCGGCGCAGATCGTCCGGCAGGCGAAGCTCCGGAACTCCTCTGAAGGGTTCGCGGTCATCTTCGCGGCGATGGGGATCACGAGCGAGGAGGCGAACTTCTTCCTGAAGGAGTTCGAGACGACCGGCGCGCTCGAGCGCGCGGTCGTGTTCCTGAACCTTTCTTCCGACCCGTCGATGGAGCGGGTCGTGACGCCCCGGATGGCGCTCACGGCCGCCGAGTTCCTCGCCTACGAGCGCGACCTCCACGTGCTCGTCGTGCTCACCGACATGACGAACTACTGCGAGGCGCTCCGCGAGGTCGCCGCGGCGCGAGAGGAAGTGCCGGGGCGCCGCGGCTATCCCGGCTACCTCTACACCGACCTCGCGACGATCTACGAGCGCGCCGGGAAGATCCACGGGCGCAAGGGATCGATCACCCAGCTCCCGATCCTCACGATGCCCGCGGACGACGTGACGCACCCCATCCCCGATCTCACCGGTTACATCACCGAGGGCCAGGTGTACGTCAGCCGCGAGCTCCAGCGCAAGGGCATCTACCCCCCGATCGACGTGCTTCCCTCCCTCTCGCGCCTGATGAACCAGGGGATCGGAAAGGACCGGACCCGCGAGGACCACCGGGGCGTGGCCGACCAGCTGTTCGCCTCGTACGCGACGGGCCGCGACCAACGCGCCCTCTCGGCGATCGTCGGGGAGGAGGCGCTCAGCGCGACCGACCGGATCTACCTCAAGGTCGCGGACCGGTTCGAGAAGGAGTTCGTCAACCAGCGCGTGGACGAGGACCGGGGGATCGACGAGAGCCTCTCGATCGCCTGGAACATCATCTCCGATCTGCCCGACGCCGAGCTCAAGCGCATCAAGCCCGAGTTCATCGCGAAGTACCGGGCCCATCCCCCGACGATCGAGAGCTAGGCGCGGGCGGGGCGATGGCGGTCGAGAACGTGCGCCCGACCCGCCTCGAGCTCCTGCGCACCCGCCGCCGGATCGTCGTCGCGAAGAAGGGCCTCAATCTCCTCAAGCTGAAGCGCTCGGCGTTGATCGCGGAGTTCTTCTCGATGTCCCGGGAGGCGCTCCGACTGCGGGGCGATCTGCAGGCCCGGATCGCGCGCGGCTACGCGTCGATCCGCACGGCCGAGATGTTCGAGGGGCCGACCCGGCTCGAGAACATCTCGATGCTCCTCCCCGACGTCCGGCCGATCGCGGTCTCGACGAAGAACGTGATGGGGGTGCGGACCCCGCGCGTCGACGCGGGGGGCTTCGCCCCGGTCGCCTCGCGGGAGCTGCTCGACCTGCCGCCGTCCATCCAGGAGGCCGTCCGCCACTTCCAGGGCATCTACCAGGTCGTCCTCGACATCGCCGAGAAGGAGAACGCGCTGCGACGGCTCCTCCGCGAGATCGAGAAGACGAAGCGCCGGGCGAGCGCGATCGAGAACGTCCTGATCCCGCGCCTCCAGGACACCGTGCGCTACATCAAGTTCCGCTTCGACGAGATGGAGCGCGACGCGTTCTCGATGCTGAAGACGGTCAAGCGGAAGATGGAGCAGGAGGCGAGCGCCGTTGCCGGATAACGCGGTCCGCAAGCTCGCGCTCGTCTGGTCGGTCAGCACGGCCGTGAAGATCGCCGTCCTGCTCCTCGTGCTTTATTTCGTGATCCACCTCGCCGGAGCGTCCCCATGAGCGCATCGAGCCCGACCCCGGCGCCGCCGAGCGCGACGGCCTCGGTGGAGGTGCTGAAGCGGATCAAGTCGACCGAGTCGGAGTGGGCACAGAAGCTCGCGACGGCGCGCGAGGAGGCGGCGGTGGGGCTCGCCCGGCTCCGAACCGAGAGCGACACCGCGATCCGCGAAGCGCAGCAGGCAGCGGACGACCGCCGGGCGCAATCGGTCGCGACGGCCCGGCTCGACATCGAACGCGAGGTCGGGCAGATCCTGGACGCCGGCCGCAAGGACGCCGAGGCGGCCGGCCGCTCCGCGGGGAAGCGGCCCTCGGACCGCCGGGACGCGGTCCTCGCGGCCGTGCTCGGACCGTTCGTGCGCTCGTAGGGAACGGACGATGGCGCTCCGTCCGGTCCGCATGGAGAAGGTCGGCCTCGTCGGGCTGCGGGACGACGAGGAGCGGATCCTCACGCTGCTCTACGACCTCCGGGTCGCCCAGATCGAACCGCTCACTCCCGAGGAGATGGCCGAGCTCGCCCCCGAGCGCGGGACCGAGACGGTCCGCGAGATCGGGGACGAGGCGCTCCGTTTCCGGGGCCTCCTTACCGCGCTCCCGCCGGTCGGGCCGCCCGCGCCGCGCCGCTTCGACGCGCTCGCCGAGATCCTCGCGGTGGCGAAGACCGTCCCGATCGACCTCGAGGTCGGCGAGCTGAAGCGCGAGGACGACCGGCTCGCGACCGAGGAGAAAGGCCTCCGCGACACGCTCCACCTGCTCGACCGCCTCGCGTTCTACACGGACCGGCTCGAGTACCTGCGCTCCGGGAGCTTCCTGTCGTTCTACGGCGAAGCGACGCCCGACGCGCTCGCGGAGCTCCTGCGGACGCTCCCGAGCGAGAGCGACGCCCGACTCCTGCCCGGCCCGACCGAGGAGGAGGAGAGCCGGTTCGTCCTCGTCCTGCGCCCCTCGGGCGCCGAGGCCCTCGCCCGGTCGGCGCAAGGCCAGGGGATCCGTCTGACCGCGATCCCCGCGCTCGACGGGACGCCGACGGAAGAGCGCGCTCGGCTCACCCCCGAGCTCGGCCGGATCACCGAGCGGCGGACCTGGATCGCCGATCGCCTCCAGGGCATCGCCACCGAGTGGTACCCGACGGTCGCATCGATCGCGGAAGCGCTCGACGTCGAGAACCGCAAGGTCGAGGTGCTCGCGAAGATCGGGGCGGGCCGCGCGACGTTCGCGCTCGAGGCGTGGGTGCCGGCGCGCGACGCCGCGCGCCTCCGCTCGATCGTCCAGGCGGCGACCGGGAACCGGGTGTACTTCTACGAGGTCCCCACGACCGAGGAACCCCCGACGATCATGGGCAACCCGCCGGGCGTGCGCCGGTTCGAGTTCTTCATCCGGTTCTATTCGCTCCCGCAGGCGGACGAGTGGGACCCGACCCTGATCTTCGCGATCGTCTTTCCTCTCTTTTTCGGCCTCATGCTGGGCGACTGGGGCTACGGCCTCACGATCCTCCTGATCTGCCTCTGGATGATCCGCGGCTTCCCCGGCGCGCAGCACCTCCCGCGGGCGGGTCGCAACTTCGTCAAACGGATCATGGGTCCGCGGGGGATGCAGCAGCTCGCGTGGGCGCTACTGCCCGGCTGCGCGCTCGCGATCGCGCTCGGGTTCGTCTACGACGCGTTCTTCGGATTCCACCTGTTCCAGTACCTGTTCGGCTGGACGCCGCTCATCGACCCCTTGACTCCGCGATCGGTCACGACGTTCCTCCTGCTCGCCGGGTACATCGGCCTCGGCATGGTGACGCTCGGCTTTTTGCTCGGCGCGCTCAAGGCGTACTTCCACCACCACCGACGGGAGATGATCGCGAAGATCGGGGGGACCGTCTTCGCCTGGGGGATCGCGGGCTTCGGCCTCTCGGTGATCCACTACCACACGATCGCGCCCCCGCTCGACCCCGTCGTCGTCGCCTCGATCGGGGCGCTGGGGGGCGGCGTCGCCTTGCTCGTCGCCGGGGAAGGGGCGTTCGGGATCCTCGGCCTCATCGACATCGTGAGCCACATCCTCTCCTACACGCGGCTCGTGGGGATCCTCCTCGCCTCGGTGGTGCTCGCGCTGGTGATCAACGACATCGCGGTCCTCCTCTTCCACGGCATCCCGATCGTCGGGATCCTGCTCGCGGCGATCGTCATCGTCGGCGGACAGGCGTTCAACGTCATCCTGGGCGTCTTCGAGCCCGGCATCCAAGGGGCGCGGTTGATCTTCGTCGAGCACTTCTCGAAGTACTACACGGGGAACGGCAAGCCGTTCCGCCCGTTCGGCGCGCGCCGCACGCACACGCTCTCGTCGCTCAACGAGGACGGGACCGGTCTCGCCGGTCCGTACATCCAAGGCCCGTCGCCCTAGGGCCCTAGCCCGCGCCGGCGGCGAGACGGTAGGAGATCAATAGCGGCTCGATCGCGCCGGCCGGCAACCCGTACACCCGCCCGAAGACGATCCGACGGAGGTCGCGCCACTCGAGCTCGGCGCGCACGAGATAGGTGAAGACCACGCCGAGGCTGAGCGGGTACGTCGCGAGGCGCTTGATCTCGCTCGCCGCCCGGTCCTTGTCGAGCGCCACCTCGTAGCTCGTGAGGCTCTCCACGGGGCCCTCCCCCGGGCTCGCCTCCGCGACCGAGGGCCAGCGCGGGGCGAGCCGGCTCGCGAGGTCGGCGAGCGTGCGGGCGGAATAGAGGTCGGGCGCCTGCGTCGCGAGGAGCGTCCCGCCCTCGAGCCAGCGCGAGAGCACGTCGTCGAGCGCGAGGTCGACCGATTTTCCGCTGAGGAGCGTGAGCGCGTTCCGCACGTCGATCTCGCTCTGCAGGAGGCCGCGGACGACCCACTCGTCGCCCTGGAAGTAGCGGGCCGTGGCGAGCACGCGATGGTAGTACTCCTTGTCGAGGGCGCGCAGGATCGGGAAGACGTCCCGCGTCCGCTGGAACTCCTCGAGGAGCGGGAGGAGGATCGTCCCGTAGCCGTAGCGGACCAGCGCGGTCACGGTCGCCTCGACCGTCGGCTGCGCGAGCAGGATCCGGAAGTCGTCGAGCCCCATGATCCCCGAGTAGAACCCCGCCGGGATCTCGCGGGCCGAGACGAGGTGGTCCTCGGTCTCGGTCACCGGACGGCCCTGGGCCTTCGACGAGAGGATCAGCTCGATGTTCTGGATGTCCCACCGGGCGAGGTAGGCCATCACGACCGAGCGACCGGCGAACGGCGTCGATTCGTAGGCGCGGTGGTTCCGCTCGACGAGCGTGCGGTTGAGCGCGACCTCGACCAGCGACGCCCCCGAGTTCGTCGCGCGGGTCCGGGCGACCGCGGGGCCGTACGGGGTCGCTTCGAGCAGCTTCGCGAGATCGTTGACGTCCTTCGCCGCGAGGAGGGTCTGGAACGTGGTCCGGGAGAGGAACGCGGGGAACTCCGGTTTCAATCGCCCGAGGGCGCTCGCGTAAGGGGAGCCGGCCATGGCACGCCGTCCTAGGCGAGCAGCTCGCGGACCCGGTCCTCGTTCAACCGCAGGAGCTCGTCGAACGAGAGGTTCAGCCGGCGGCTCCCGTCGGGCGTCTCCGCGACGAGCCCGCCCAGGATGCGCTGGGGGCGCGGGTCGAACGACTTGCCGGCCACCTTCTGGAGGACCGCGGCGTCCTCGGACCGCCCGCTCACGCGGATCTTCGTGCCCAGGGTCGCGGCCGCCTCGTCGACCATCCGCTTGAGGACGTTCGGATACTCCGTGGAGCGCGTATAGTCCTGGAGCAGTGCGCGGGTCTCCCCGATCGCCTGGGTGAGCCGGGCTTCCCGGGCCTCGTAGACCAGCTTGCGCGACTGCAGCTTCGCCGCCGCGATCCGCTGGGTCCGCTCGCGCGCGACGTCCACCGCGGCCTCGCGATCGCTCTCGGTCCGTATCTCGCTGACCCGTCGGTCCCGCTCGTCCGCGATCTGGCCCGCGGCCGCGTCGCGCTCGGCCCCGACCTGCGCGACATCGGCTTCGCCGCGACGGCGGATCTCCTCGATCAGGTCTTCGAGGGTCATGCGTCGCGGAGGGGACGGTCTAGAGGATGCCCAGGAGCAGGATGATGCCCAGCACGAACCCGATGATCCAGAGCGTCTCGGGGATGACGAAGAAGAAGAGCACCTG